>CAZAIS010000066.1:0-9383 GCA_964485255.1 uncultured Acidimicrobiales bacterium
CGGCCTGCCTCCCGAAGACCACGACGTTGAAAAAATCGACACCCTCGATGCGCTCGCCCTGGTCGTTGGTGTATGGAGGGCGGTTCACCGCCAGCCCGAGCCGCGCTACGGGTTTGCCCGCCGTTGTGAACTTCAGCTCCGGATCTCTCGTGAGGTTGCCGAGCAGAACGACCCTGTTGAGGCTTGCCATTCGAGTACTACCTCTTCTCCCGGACGAGTGTCTTGGTCCTCAAGACATCGTCCCTTATCGACGTGACGCGGTCGAGTTCTTTAACAACACCGGTGTCCGCCTCGAAGTTTATCACAGCGTAGTGACCGCTTTCCTCGTGCTCTATGGGGTACTCGAGGCGCCTCATTCCCCAGACGTCGACCGACTTGACGATCCCGCCCTCGCGCACGATCAGGGCCGAGATATCGTCGAAGAGGGACTTCAGCTCGGGCTCCTCCAGGTTCGGCCTCGCTATCAGCAACGTCTCATATCTACGCAAAACAACCTCCGGTGATTGGTGATGCCCACGTCATCATCCGCGAAAGGGTCAAAAGTAAAGGCATTATAACAGAGCCGACCTGCCGTTTCCATACGAGCCGGCGAATAGGCCCATTTTCGCGGATTCCCCGAAGCCCCTGCTCCAACGGTACGCCTCTTCGGGGATTCGCGCCCGGCGGCGGGCGCGTGATATAGTCTCTTCGAGAGCACTCTCTTCGCGGCAGGGCAAGCCCGGCGCGAGCCGGCGGCAGCCGGAAAGGCGTCCCGGGGCTCTCATCGGAGGTTGTCTTGGAGCTCACGAACTACATGGAAGGCGTGGTCACGTCCTACGTGGACGAAATCGCCGACAAGGACCCCGATTTCTGCGACTGTCCCAGGTGCAGGCTCGATGTGATCGCGATCGCCCTCAACGACGTCAAGCCGAAGTACGTGGTGACGACCAAGGGCCTGGCGTACGCCCGGATGGGCGAGCTCCAGGCCCAGTTCAGAGCGGACACCATCGTCGCGGTGACCCGCGCGATGAAGACGGTCAAGGCGCACCCGAGGCACTAGGGGCGGCTCCCACCGGATCCGGGTACCGGATCCAGGAATGCCCAGGCCCGCTTCGCCCGCCGGCGGTGAATGCCCGGCGGATCGGGCCGCGCGATAGGGCGCCGTCCTCGAGCGAGCCGGAGGGAAGGAACCGCATGGATTACCGCACTCCCGAGACCTACCACGCCGAATCCTGCCGGGAATGCGGAACCTGCCTTGCGCTATGCCCCGTCATGCGGCTCACGGCCGAGGATGCGAGGCAAGAGATCCTCAACCTCCGCGAAGGCAATCCGTCCAGGGTGCTCGAGGAGTGTACGACATGCCTGGACTGCGATTTCTACTGCCCCAACGGCTGTAATCCGGGCGAGCTGATCATCAACCGCTTCGCGGAAGTCGTGCGCGAGCGGGGGCTGCCCGAGAGAGCCAGGTTCTTCATGCCCCACTCTCCGGTCAACTTCCGTACGCATGTGATAGGGCGGATGGACCCCGGGCAGAGAGCCATCGTCGAGGGGTGGCGCGACATGACACCCGCCCGCGAGGTCTGTTACCCGGGCTGCAACGTTATCGCGACTCCCCTGCTTACGCGCACGAGGGCGCTGGACGGCCTGGACATCCGTGGGGGTCTGGAGTACTGCTGCGGCGAGATGTACTTCCGAATGGGGATGCTCGACAAGCTCGAGCAGGTGGCCGGCCGCACCCAGGCCTACTTTGAAGCTCTCGGAGCTCGCAAGGTAACAATACTCTGCAGCGCCGGCTACTACATGTTCACCCGGGTTCTCCCCCATTACGGCGCGCGCTACGACTTCGAGATGGAATCCTACCTCGAGCTGATCGACCGCAGGCTGGAGTCCGGGGAGCTCGAGATCGTCGAGCCGCTGGACATGACCGTCACGATACAGGAGTCATGCTACGGCAAGCAGTTCGGTCAGGAGTACATGGACCTCCCACGCCGCATACTGGAGCGCGCGGGGGCGAAGATCGTGGAAATGGGCAACTCGAAGGAGTGCATGCTCTGCTGCGGGATCGGGGCGGGATTCAGCCCGCGGAGCGCGTACAACCCGCTCAGGCTGGCGCCGTACACGGTCCGTGTCCTGCGCGACGCCTGCCAAACCGGCGCCGACGCGATAGCCACCTACTGCTCGGGATGCCTGCAGATGTTCTCGATCGGAAAGCTGCTGTATCCCCTGGGGCCGCCCGTCTTCCACCTGCTTGAATTACTTGGCCTGGCCCTGGGGGAAGAGCCGCCTGCGTGGCACGGACGGTTCGCGCGCCACATGCTTGCCGGCACCATCCGTCACCAGGGCCCCGCGCTCCTGTCCCGCCGCAGGTTCCACTCCTCCGACATACGAGTCTGATCGCCGGCGGGCGTGTGGTTCCCGGTCCCGCGCGGGGCGGCGGCCGGAGGTGCAGGCACCGCCTTTCCCCCGGACGCCTGGCCGGTCTCTTCCCCGAGCGCCCGCCCTGTCTCATTTCGGCTTTGTCCCCTGAAGCACTATTATTAGCCCATGAACGGACCAGGCCGGGAAGAGGCGCGCGTGATTCTGTATTTTTCGCCCACCTGCGCGGACTGCGCGGAGGCGAAAAGGCAACTCGGCCTGCTCGGGGTTGATTACGAAGCCCGAGACGTCTCGGACCCGGACGTGGCGAGGGAGCTGACCGAAAGACACAGAAGCGGCGTGACCCCGACTATAGTGGTGGGAGAGAGCGTTTTCCGGGGGTTCGCCAGGCAGAGAACCGCCGTGATGGAGGCACTGCTCGACGCGGGACTTATTCCGGGGTCGGGCGAAGACCCGGCCTCCGGCGACGCGAAAGCCGGGGAGAGAAAACCGGGCGCGGCCGGGAACGCGGCAAGGGTCAGGATTCCCATAACCGGCATGCACTGCGCCTCCTGTGTCGACAAGGTCGAGCGGGGCCTGTCCGGGATCGAGGGGGTGCTGAGGGCTTCCGTCAACTTCGCGAGCGAGACCGCCGATATGGTTTACGATCCGGGTGTGGTCTCCCCCTCCAGGTTCGTGGACGAAGTAAGGTCGCTGGGATACGAGCCCCACGTCTCGCAAGTGATACTTCCCATCGAGGGCATGAGCTGCGCCTCGTGCGTTCGGAAAGTGGAAGACTCGCTCAGGAAGGTGCCGGGAACAATCGAAGTTAACGTCAACTTCGCCAAGGAAACGGCGCAGGTGTCCTTCGATCCTTCCCAGGCCGACGTCTCCGACTTCAAGGACGCGGTAGCCGCCGCCGGTGATTACCGTGTCATCGAGGCGGTCGAAGGCTCGGACATCCGCGAGGCGCAGGCGGAATCGCACCGGAAGCAGGTGACCGACCTGCTCGGCAGGTTCATCGGCGCGGTGATGCTGACGACGATCGTCATGGTGCTCAGCATGGGGCGCATGCTCCCCGGCCTGAAGTCCATGGACCTGTCCACTAGATACCTCCTGATACTGGTCTTCACGCTCCCGGTCATGTTCTTCTCGGGGCTGCCTTTCCTCAAGGGGGCGTGGGTCGCCCTGAGGCACCGTACCGCCGACATGAATACACTGGTGGCGGTCGGCACGCTTTCGGCGTTCGCTTACAGCACGGTGGTGACCGTCGCGGTGACCGTCGTGAAAGACCCGGCGTCGCTGTGGGGCGGCGCGCTTGGCAAGATGCCCGCGGTCTATTTCGACTCCGCGGCCATGATAATAACGCTGGTCCTCCTGGGCAGGCTGCTGGAAGCCCGGGCAAAGGGCCGGGCTTCGGGGGCGATTGCCAAGCTGCTGGGTCTGCGGGCAATGAGGGCGCACGTGGTCCGGGACGGTACGGAGGTGGACGTCCCGCTCGACGCGGTCGAGGTGGGAGATATCCTCGCCGTGCGCCCGGGAGAGACGATCCCCGTCGACGGAGAGATCGTCGAGGGAGCCTCCGCCGTAAATGAATCGATGATTTCGGGGGAAAGCCTGCCGGTAGAGAAGCAGGCCGGCGACCAGGTCGTGGGCTCGACGACAAACCTCACCGGCTCGTTCCGCTTCAAGGCCACGCGCGTCGGGCGGGACACCATGCTAGCCCAGATCGTGAGGATGGTGGAAGAGGCACAGGGAGGGAAGGCGCCGATACAGAGGCTCGCGGACAGGGTCGCGGGGGTGTTCGTTCCCGCCGTGATGGGGATCGCCGCCATAACGCTGGTCCTGTGGTTGATATTCGGATCGCCACCTAAGGCGGCCGATGCCCTGCTGAGCTTCGTAGCGGTGCTCATCATCGCCTGCCCGTGCGCCCTCGGGCTCGCTACGCCCACCGCCATAATGGTCGGAACGGGACGCGGGGCCGAGCTGGGCGTACTGATAAGAGGGGGCGAGGTGCTGGAGCGGGCCAGGTTCGTTAACGCGGTCGTCTTCGACAAGACCGGGACCCTTACCGTCGGGCGCCCCTCGGTCACGGACGTCGTCTCCCTGGGGGAGCTGGGGGAAGACGAGTTGCTCGGGCTGGCCGCCTCGGCCGAGATGGACTCCGAGCATCCGCTGGCGGTAGCGGTCCGTCAGGAAGCGGAATCGAGGGGGCTCGACTCCGTGCGCCCGAGCTCTTTCGAGGCCGTTCCAGGCAAGGGCGTCAACGCCACCGTTGAAGGGAGGCGCGTCGCCGTCGGGAACCGGGCCTTCGCCGGCGAGATGGACCTCGACGCCGGGATCTTCGAGGAGCGGGTCCGCCGGCTGGAGGGCGAGGGAAAGACGTGCATGGTCATCGTTACGGACGGCGAGGCCACCGGCGTCATCGCGCTGGCGGACACGATCAAGGAGAGCGCCCGTGGCGCGATAGAGAGCCTGCACGAGATGGGGATGGATGTCTACATGATCACCGGCGATAACCAGAGGACGGCGCGGGCGATCGCGCGCGAGGCCGGGATAGACAACGTGATCGCGGAAGTGCTGCCTCGGGACAAGGCCGCCGAGGTCTCGGGCCTGCAGGAGAGAGGAAAGGTCGTGGCCATGGTCGGCGACGGCATAAACGACGCGCCCGCGCTCGTTCAGGCGGACCTGGGTATCGCCATCGGCGCAGGTACGGATATAGCCATCGAGGCTTCGGACATCACACTTATAAGGGACGACCTTGGCGCGGTGGTGGACGCTATCCGGCTCTCGCGCAAGACCTTTTCAATAATCAAGCAGAACCTTTTCTGGTCGTTCTTCTATAACTCCTGCGGCATTCCGATCGCCGCGCTGGGCCTGCTCAACCCGATGTACGCGGCCGCGGCCATGGCGTTCTCGTCGGTTTCGGTGGTGTCCAACTCGCTACGCCTGCGCAGGACGAAAATTTGATAGGGCCGGACCGTGCGCGGGGGCGCCGGTCCTCCGGGAAGGAAGACATGCTGATTAGAAAACCCGGCGCGCGAGCGCCTGAGGGAGCCGCGAGCGAGGGTCGGAGAATCGACGAGGACCTGGCGTCCTTACCCGTGCTGCTGGTGCCGGGCTGGGGGGCGCCCATGTGGCATACGAGGTGGATAGGTCGGCAACTCGAGGAGGCTGGTCTGCGCGTCGAGCGGATGAGGCTTCCCCTCATGGCGGTCGGGGACATGGTCCGCTCCGCCCGGAGGGTGAGCGAAGAGGTCGACCGCGTCCTGGACGGAACCGGCGCGGCCAGGATAAACATTGTCGGCTACAGCCTTGGCGGGCTCATTGCGCGAATCTACCTTCAGCAGCTCGCCGGCTTCGAGAAGCTGGGGCGGGCCGCGTTCGTGGGGGCGCCCCAGGAGGGCATCTATACCGGGTACGCGGCGGCCTTCACGCCGGCCGGCCGGCAGGTCAGCAAGGGCTCGAGGTTCATGAAGGAGCTCAACCGCCGGCAGCTCTGTGGTTGCGAGGAGCCCCGGTGCCTGGCCGTCTTCCTCTGGAAGGACGGGACGATCTTTCCATCGAGGAGCGCGAGACTGCGGTGCGGCTACAACCTCGAGCTGGTATGGCCGGTCATGCACTGGGGCCTGGTCTTCAACCGCGAGGTCATCGCCACGGTCGCGGATTTCCTCCGGGGGGGCATCCCGGATGGGGCCGTACTTGGCAGGGGGAGTGAGGGACGGATGCGCGGCGCGCGGGAAGAGGGTTGACATTTGACAATGACGGTTCCATTTGAAGATGTAAGACTCCGGTAACATGATTCGAGAAAGGAGGCACAAGTTGAAGAGGTACATGGTCCCACGTTGCGCGCATTGCAGCGAGGGTTGCCCGAAGCGGTCCCGGGCATGACGTAAAACCGCCCTCTTTGAACACTTCCATGGGAGTCCGGCTCCGGCCGGGCTCCTTTGTCGTTACACTATGGCCCCGCTTTCAGTGACAAGCGCTGCCGCGGGCCGCGTGCGCGGGATCGGACGGCGGGATCACGGGGGGATGATTCATAGCTCGACGCGCTTGGCCAGGTTCCAGAGAAAGCCTCGCACCGCCTCGATGTTCCATCTCGATCTTGTCGACCGTGTCCGTCTCCCAGTGCCAGTTGGGCAGTTTTCCATCGTCGTCGAAAGCCATTACGCTCATCGCCTGGTAGCCCCGCGCCAGCGCCGGGGTCGCGTCGGTCGAGAGCAGCCGGTAGCTCGCGCGCCAGATGGGGAACTTCTGCTTCTGGACGACTCTACTGGAAAGCCATAGCAGAATCGGGCTCGAGCGGTGGCCGAGCAGCATGCCCTCACAGTCGATGTAGCAGACGTGGCCGGTGCCGATGTTGTCCAGGTTAACGATGAGCGCGTCCTTGACCTTATCGCCGTAAGCCTCGAGGAACTCGATCATTCCCGCCGTACCGACCTCCTCGGCGCCCGTCGCGACGAACATGACGCCCGGCAGGCGCGATTCCTCCTCGCTGACCTTATCCATCAAGGCCAGCATGGCGGCGACCCCGGAAGCGTTGTCGTTCGCGCCGGGGGTGTAGTCCATGGCCATCTCCCGGTGGAGCATTATCGCGAGCGGGAACAGCAGGTAGGTTGATAGAACTGCCGTCGCTATCCAGACACCCAGGTTGGTGCGGCCGGCGACCGCCATGACGATCAGGTTGGCGAGCGCGAGTCCGGCGGACGCGAAGACCGCGCCGATCATCATAGTGAAGGACGATCGGAAGCTGCCCACCAGCTTCGGGTGGAATGAGAGAGCGGCGCGGGCGCTGTCGTAGTGCGCGACCACGACCATCCCGATCCGGCCGTTGTCGCCCCGCTGCTCGGCGATGATGTTGCGGCTGGGCCTGTGCGGCAGGACGCGCGAGACCAGGGGGAACGTCTCCAGGTCCAGCGCGAACAGTACCGCGAACGCGACCGCCACCGGCGCCGCGTAGTACGGGAACCACTTGGACAGGTATCCGCAGATGATGGCCGCCGCGAGGTAAATGACGTAGAGGTAGGAGTAGGTATCGATGCTCGAGAACTCCTGCGTCGTCGTGCTAAGGCCGCGGTCCTCGAATCGCCCTCGTATGTAGAGCGCCGCCTTGCTCTCGGCCGCAGTGCACGCGCCCCGCGGCCCGATCTCCGCCGCCAGCTTGAGCAGGTCCTCCCTGATCCCCATTCACCCTCGCTTATTACCTCTACGGCCAACCGTACAATACCACACGCTTGCCGGGTTCCGGGTCCGCCACCGGAATTGAGGCGGTTTCCCCGCGACACGTGTCAATCTTCACCGGCGGCCGATCTCGCCTGTACGGTCCGCCCCTGCTTTGTCCTCCGAAGCCGGAGGTACCGGGGGCGCGGCGTGCGGCTCGCCCCGTTCCGCGGCCGGGACTTAACAAACTAGACCTGACCCCGAAAGGTTAAGTGAGGAGGAGGCGGGAGATGATGAGTTGTTGCATCTCGGAGGTGCCGTCCCAGATCCTGCCGAGCCTGGCGTCGCGGTAGAAACGCTCGACTGGGAGGTCCTGGAGGTATCCCTGCCCCCCATGCACCTGGACCGCCATGTCGGCGACGCGGCCCAGCGCCTCGGTGCTGAACAGCTTGGTCATCGCCGATGCCATCGTCACGGGCTCGAGCCCGTCTATCTTCCTGGCGGCGTCGTGGACCATCAGGCGTGAGGCGTGAACGTCGAGCGCCATCCGCGCCAGCGCGAAACCCACAGCTTCCTGGTTGATTATCGCGGTCCCGAAGGCCCGGCGCTCACGGGCGTAAGCAACCGACATCTCGAGGAGCCGCTGGGCGTTGCCGACGGAAGCCGCGCCGTTGTAACGCACGCGGGCGAGGTCCAGCAACTGCATCGCCAGCATGAAACCCCGGCCTTCCCCACCGAGGACGTTCTCCCGCGGGACGCGGCAGCAGTTGAAGCGCAGCGTGGCCGAGTGTACGCCCCGCAGGCCCATCTTGGGCTCGATGCGCGCCACCTCGAATCCGTCGAACGCGCTCTCCACCACGAAGGCGGTGATCCCTCCAGGCCCTCCGTCGGGGTCGGTCACCGCGAATACGAGCACCAGGCCCGCGACGTCCCCCACAGTCACCATCACTTTCTCACCTTCGAGGACGAAATCACCCCCGTCCCGCGTGGCCCTGCACTTTATGGCGGTCGCGTCGGAGCCGGCGGCGGCCTCGGTAAGCGCGAAAGCGGTGATCAGCTCGCCTGAAGCAATCCGCCTCAGGTACCTTTCGCGCAGCCCTTCATCGCCGAGGACACCTATTCCCAGGGCGTCACCGCACGTGATTCGCACCAGTGCCTGGGACATCCAGGCAAGCTCTTCGGTCACCACGCAGGCGGCGAACATCCCCAGCCCCATGCCTCCATGCGAGACCGGCACCTGCATCCCGTACAGCCCCGACTCGCGGATCGCTTCGCGCACCGGCTCCGGGATGCCGTCGGTCTCCTCCATCTCGCGCTCGAAAGGGAGCAGGTCCTCTCTGACAAGTCGCCTGACCCTGTCGCGCAGATCCCGGACCTCCGGCTCCATTTCGAAAGACGTATCCAGTTCAATCATGCTAATGCCCCTCGAGCCATTTTCCGAGCGCTTCCAGGACCTTCTTGTCTACCAGGGGATGCTGCCGGTAGGGCATCGATTCCGCCTGGCTCAACTCCTTGCCGAAACCGTGGCCCAGGTCGCCGAATGCCTCCAGCTCCTGGACGCCGCCCGCCCTCCCGGCAAGGACGCTCATGATCGCCGTTGCCTGTGATGGCGGGACGACCTCGTCCGCCGCGGGCTGCATGACCAGCACGGGAACCTTCAACCCGGACAGGTCCCGCGTCGGGTCTGCCTGCATCCACGATCGCATCCATCCCAGGAAGACCTTGCGGCCGCCGATCTCTACCGTGTCATCGGTGCTCGAGGACACCAGGCCCACCAGGTCGTTGATGATGCTCTGGCCGAAAGCCGCCTCTTCCGGCAGGATGTCTCCCCGCCGCGCGGCTTCCTGTATTTCTATCGATGCCATATCGGGAAACATCCTGACCGAGGG
>CAZAIS010000067.1:0-9380 GCA_964485255.1 uncultured Acidimicrobiales bacterium
TTCTGTTGTTTATGATGTTAGTGTTGTTAATGTGTTAGCTGTTGCATGTGATTCTCTTGCGAGAAAGAGACTTCGATACGCCGGCGCCGTCTCCTGCTATACTTGCTCTTGAATGTAGGAGGCCGCATGGAGAACACGGGTCCGCCCGCGAGGGTCTAATGCTTTGAATACGTGAACGGCCCCGGGTGCGCGAGGTTGCGCCGGCCGCCGGATGGCTCGCGAGGCATCTGGCTTGAGTAAGGCCACGGAGGAAGGGAGCAGCATGAAGCACAAGTTTTTCGTGGTAGGCGCGGTCCTGCTCGTGTTGGCATTGTCGGCAATAGCGATCGGGGGTTGTGGAGTGTCGGAGAAATCAGATAACAGTGAGAAGACAGGGGAGGCCACCATGCCGTCGCGGGCGTCCTCAACGAGCCCGGGGGCAGGCACGGCTCTCGGGCCTGACGGCAAACCGGTGAAGACCGCGGCCGAGTTCCCCAACGGACAGGACGGCGCGAATGTCCAGGCGGTTATCAAGACCGACAAGGGGGACATAGTGCTCACCTTCTTCCCCGACGTCGCGCCGGTGACCGTCGCGAGCTTCGTGCAGCTCGCTCGCTCGGGGTTCTACGACGGCACCACGTTTCACCGCGTCGTCAGGGACCCGCAACCTTTTGTTATCCAGGGTGGCGATCCCTTGAGCAAGGACCCCAACGCGCGGGACGTGGGCACCGGGGGCCCGGGCTACTACCTCCCGCTGGAGGCCGGCAACAGGCCTCACAAGACCGGCACGCTCTCGATGGCGAGATCCCAGAACCCGAACTCGGGCGGGAGCCAGTTCTATATTTGCCTGGCGGATCAGCCTTCCCTCGACGGGCAGTACACCGTGTTCGGCGAGGTCGTGTCCGGCATGGAAGTCGTCAATCAGATCGCCCAGAATGACGTGATACGCAGCATAACGATCGTGCCGAAGGCCAACTAGGTAACGCGAAGGCGCCCGCGGCGCTCGAAGCTCGAAACCGGAGGTTTGGACAGTATGCCCGGGAATCACGCGGAAGTCCCGGGCTGTCCGGCGGGCGGGATAATAGACATGCACGCGCACTTCTTCCCCGGCCCGCTGTTCGCCTCAATCTGGGAATGGTTCGGCGAACGCCACTGGCACATCTCATACAAGGATTCCCCCGAGGGTCTCGCGTCCAAGCTGCGCGGCTTCGGGGTGCGCGCATTCGTGACCTACAACTACGCTCACAAGCCGGGGATGGCCGCCGACCTCAACCTCTGGACGGCACGGTTCGCCGGAAGAGAGCCCGGGGCGCTTCCCTTCGCGACGGTCATGCCCCAGGACGAGGGCAACATCGAGATGCTGGACGACCTGTTCGCGAATCACGGTTTCCTTGGGATCAAGCTGCAACCGCTCGTCAGTGACTTCTACCTGTGCGACGAGCGGATGATGGATGTATACAAACTCCTGCTCCGGCGCGGCAAGATACTGGTCGTGCACGCGGGGACGGCGCCCGTCGCCAACCGCTACGTGGGGGCCGACTACTTCGAGCCGGTTCTCCGGGCGCTGCCGGACCTCAAGGTGATCGTCGCCCACATGGGCGCTTTCGAGTTCGACAGGTTCTTCGAGATGGCACGCGGGTACCCGAACGTCTACCTCGACACGTCCGTGAACTTCATAGACCCCACCCTGATTGCGAGCCTCGTAGCCCGGGGACTGTTTCCGCCGCTGGAGGTGCCCTCGAGTTTCGACCGCGGGGTCCTGATGGAGCTGTCCGACAGGCTGCTGTTCGGCAGTGATTTCCCGAACATTCCGTATTCGTACCGGGACTGCATTGAGAGCATCGTCGATCTCGACATGGGCGAGGAGTTCAACAGGAAGGTGTTCCTCGCGAACGCCGAACGGCTCATCGCCTCCGCCGGGTCCGGCGAGCCCTGATATAATCCTGCCGTATCTCCGGAGGGGAGTAGGCTTGCGAATCCTCATCTGTCACGGTTATCTCCTCAGAGGGACCGGCAGCAATCAATACGTGCAGGCGCTGGCGCGCGCGCTTTGCGGGCGGGGCCACTACGTTCTGTTGATGTGCCAGGAGGACTCCCCCTCGCTGGATTTCGTGTCCGTCTTCATGAAAGAGGCGTCTGCTGGGTCGGGACCCGAGGTGGCCTGGGAGAAGAAGACCGGGTACCCCGGCACATGCATGGTGTACAAGCCCGACATAGGGGGGCTTCTCCCCGTTTATGTGATGGACGGCTACCCGGGATTCAGGGTGAAGGAGTTCACCGAGCTCGAGGACGCCGAGCTTGACTACTATGTCGAGAGCAACAGGCGGGCAATGAAGCGGCTGGTGGAGCAGTTTGTGCCCGACGTCATCCATGTTAACCACGCCGTGATGTTTCCATACATCGCCGGGCCGATAGCCGAAAGCGCCGGTGTTCCCTATTACGTGAGCGTCCACGGTTCGTCGGTGGAGTACACGGTGAAGAAGGACCCGAGGTACGTGCCGCTCGGAGCGGAGGGGCTGCGGGGCGCGAAGAACGTGTTCGTGCCGAGCAGGCACACCGCCGGACAGGTAATCGAGACGTTCGGCACCCTCGTGGACGGCCTGGAGGGCAAGATCGTGGAACTCCCGCCGGGCGTTGACACGGAGCTGTTCACGTTGGCGGAAAACGACCTGGCCGCTTCGGTCGACCTGCTGTGTTCGGCGGTGGACAGGCGCGTCAAGGGCGTGACCGTCGGGGACTTCAGGGGCCACCGTGGTGAGACGCCCGGCTCACGGCCCGAAGGCCTGGACGTCGAGGAAGAAATAGCAAGAATCAACTCGCTGCACCCCGACTGGCTGCCCGACGCGGACCTTGCGGTAATGTTGCGGTCGCTGGCCGGGAACGCCGGGCCGTTCGTCATATTCCTCGGCAAGCTGCTCGAGACAAAGGGGATACAGTGCGTGCTTCCGGCGCTGCCGCTGATACTGAGCGGACAGCCGGACGCGCGCCTGGTGGTGGTCGGCTTCGGGGAGATGCGCGGCATGCTCGACCTCATGCTCACGGCTCTCGACGAGGGAGACCTGGAGATGCTCCGAAAGCTCTGCGAATACGGAAACGAGCGGTACACGCTGAGCGAGGGTGCGTTCGATCCGGTGCTCGCGTTCCTGGACGACATTGCCGCCGCCGGGGGGCTGAGGGAATACATATGGCTGTGCAGGGAACTCGACCTCAGGGGTGCCGTGCTTTTTACCGGCTACCTGACACCCGAGGAGCACCGTCACCTGCTGCCCCATGCCAGGGCGGCACTGATCCCTTCCCTCGCCCAGGAGGCCTTCGGGCTTGTCGCGACCGAGGCCATGGCGGCCGGCGTGGTGCCGATTGCCTCGTATCACTCGGGACTCGAGACGGCGCTGCAGCCGGTGAAGGACATATGGGGTGACGGCGCGGAGACCCTTCTTCTCGGGACTTACGAAAGGTTCGTGCCGAAGATAGCGGATGCCTGCGGGCTGGTCCTGGACATGCCGGAGAAAGAAGCAAGGGAAAGATCGGTGGAAATGCGCGACGCCGTCCGCAAGGACTTCTCCTGGGATGCCGTCGCCGGTCACATGCTGCGTGTCTTCTCGACTTGAGTCTTGAGGGTCAGGTCTTTTCTTGAGTCGAACGGAGATGTCTTATGTGGAGGCTTGCGACTTGAGATGAAAGACCTGACCTGCGGAACTCAAGCGGGAGGTGGCGATGTTCAAAGAGTTCGACGAGGTCGTCAGGCGCAAGGTGGAGATATCCGAATCCGCGTTGTCCTCTAACAAGGTTATGCCGCTCGAGGAGGCCGTGAGAAGGTTCGTGAAGCCCGGCATGAGCCTTCACCTTGGGCACAGCTACGCGAGGCCGTGCGCCGCCTACCAGGAGCTGGCCCGCCGGTTCTGGGGCGAAGAACCCGGCTTCACAATAAGCACGCTGGGTTTCACGGGTGACATGAACTCGATGTTCTGCGCCGGGATTGTCAAGAAGGCGATCGCGACGTTCTACGGGGACTCCTACCCGATGCCGGGCCCCAACCCCGTCTACCAGGCGGCCTACCGCGAGGGGACGGTCGAGATGGAAAACTGGACCATTCTGACGTTCTCGCTCCGGCTCCTGGCGGGGGCCCTGGGATTCGAATGGATCCCGGGGAACTCCCTGATCGGGACCACGCTCGAGCAGGAAAACGCCTCCGATTTCTTCAAGCTCGAGACGCCGGACGGTGAGCGGATGGGCTTCGTGCGGGCACTGCGTCCCGATGTCACTTTCCTGCACGGGTGGGCGGCCGACCCCGCGGGCAACCTCGTCTGCGCGCCGCCCTACGCCGAGACCGCGAGCTCCGCCAGGGGCGCGAAGGAAGGCGCGATAGTAACGGTAGAGAAGATCGTCGACCACGATTTCATCAAGAGATACAGCCATTTCGTCAAGGTGCCCTCCTATCTCGTCAAGGCGGTCTGCCCGGTGCCGTTCGGGTCTCACCCGGCGGGCATGTCCAACTACGGGCTCGAGCGGGAGGTCACGGGGTACGAGGTGGACCGTGAGTTCATCATCAACTTGAGAAATCAGTGCAAGGATCCCGAGAAGCTGCAGGCCTGGATGGACGAGTGGGTACTGGGGTGCGAAGACCACGACGCGTACGTCAAGAAGCTGGGCCACGAGCGCATCTGGCATCTCAAGGGCAAGTCGGCGCTCAACTCATGGGAGGATGAGTTGGCGGACGCCGTCCCGTCCATGAACTCGGGGCCCGAGTACAACTCGGTAGAGATGATGATATGCGTGGGGGCGCGGCTGATCGCCCGGAAGTCACGTGACAGGGGATACCGTACGATACTCGCCGGCGTGGGCGCCTCCAACCTCGCGGCGTGGCTTGCCTACTACAGCCTCCGCGATGAAGGCTTCGACGCCGACCTGATCGCGGAAGTCGGTTTCTACGGTTACAGCCCGCAGCCGGCCGATCCCTTCATATTCAACCTCCGTAACGTACCGCACTGCCGCATGCTGACGGACATCAACGATGTCCTGGGGTCCATCGTCGGCGCGCGGAGCAACCGGTGCATCGGGTCCCTGGGCGCGGGGCAGGTGGACATGCACGGGAACGTAAATTCGACATGCATCCCCCAGCTCAAGCTCTTCCTCGTCGGCTCCGGGGGAGCGGCGGACGTGGCGGCGGGCGCCAAGGAAGTAATCATCATCATCGACCACGCCTCCTTCAGGCTGGTCGAGGAAGTGCCTTACGTCACCTGCCCGGGCGACAGGATCAGCGCGGTGGTCACAACCAAGTGCGTTCTGGAGAAGCGGGGGGAGGAGTTGCTCCTGACGGGTTACTACCCCGTCGATGGCGGGCGTGAGGCCGCGATCGCGGACATCAGGGAGAACTGCGGATGGGACCTGAAGGTAGCCGAGGACCTTTCCGAGATCCCGCCCCCGACGCTCGACGAGCTCAAGAGCGCCAGGGTGTTCGACCCCCATTCGTTCTTTCTCGGCAAAGGGGATTGACAACCTCAGCTTGGATTGCTATTATTGGTTTGCTTGAACCGCTTGAGGCGGATCGGGCAACCACACCAGGGAGAGGGCGTCGCGCCGGGCTTCGGCCGGGGCGCGGCGCTTGACTTTGTGACAGCACCGGATCCTGAAAACGCGCACGCAAGAGAAAGACCTGACCCTGAAAAGCCGAGTTTGGATCAGCGCTGGTCCTTGATGAAGTTGGAGAAGGAGCGGTCGTAGGTGCGCTCAGCTCCCGGCGAGAAGGCACAGGCAGGCAGCTCTCCTTTTGCGAGGTGGTAGCGTATGCACTCGCAGCAGCGACCTTTACGGCTGCAGGGCTCGTAGGTGCAATTGCACCCGGAGAGGTTGTCCTCGAGCTTCGGGCAATCCATTCCCGGCCTCCTTTTCATTAGAGCGGCTCGCTGCTCAGCAACTCGGGGCCGTCAGGCCCGAGCTTCAGCAGCTTTACGTCGCTGTCCACCTCTATCCAGGTACGCGACGGCGTCTCCTCGTCCGGTTGCCTGGTCCAGCACCCCGTGTTGGCCACGATAGTCCTCGAGGTCGGCAGCTTCCCGATGCCGGGCCGGTGCGTGTGCCCGAACACGAAGCACGCGGGATCCGGGTGTCCGATCTGGGGGAGCAGCCTCTCGATCTCGCCGTAGTTCTCCTTGATCAGGGAATCCCGCAACGGGGACTCCAGCAGGTCGTCCGAGCGGAAGAGGCGCCCGATGAAGTTGATGATGTGGTAGAAGCGGAGCCCTTCGTCCACCAGCTCCGGGACCCACGGCCAGACCGACATCGCGCCGCAGAACGGAATGTTGGCCATCTCGATGTCGTGAAGCGTGGCTTTCTTGCGGCGCTGCTTGATAATGTGCCGCCCCAGCCAGAACGTCTTCGCCCAGCCGTGCGAAGCGGAATAGAAATCGAGGTGGTGGCCGTGCGCGAACACGATTTCCCTGTCGCCTACCCGCCTCGCCACGTACGGGTAGACCATCGGGAAGCGCACCTTCGTACCCGGGTGCGCGATCCCGCTGAGCAGGGAATCTCCATAGGACCGCGCCGGCATGAACTTGGGTATGGAAAGGTCGCCCTGCATTATTCGAACGTCCACCTCGAGCCGGAAAGCGTCCAGGAACATCTGGTGGTCGTGGTTCCCCGGTATGTAGAGGATTTCCTCCACGTTCGGCAGTCGCGAGAGCGAGTCGATGAATAGCCTGGCGTCTTTCATGGCCGGCACGGTCGTCTTCATCCAGAGGTCGACTATGTCCCCAAGCAGGATGAATTCACTGATGCGGCCCCTCGTGGCGAGGGCTTCCATGAAGCGTTCAACGAGGCGCTCGTCGTTGAGCATCTGGGTCCGGTCCCCGAAGTGGGTATCCGAGACGGCCACTATTCTTCCGGGACCCCGGTCTTTGTCGCGCTTGGTCAATGTCGCACTTCCGGTTATCCGACGGTTTCGCGCGCCGCGCACGGCGAGCCTTGAGACGGGCCCCGTACCTCTCCGGCGGGCCCGGCACGACCGCGAGAATATCACAACAGCGATCCTCGCGGCACTGGTTCGAGCCGGCCGCCCCTGGCGGCCGGCTGGGGGACGGCCCCTGCGTAAAGCGACGGGCGGAGGGCAACAGGCCGGTTGACTGATGTCAATGCTCCGGCGGCGCCCCTGGCGTATCGTAGTAGTCGGACAGGGGTATATGTCGGGGGAAAGAGGGATTGGGTTGAAAAAGGAAAAGAAGAAAGATGGTTCGAGCGGGCAGGCGTACTGTTGCCCGCATTGCGCGGACTCCAAGTTCCCGTGCGTGAACATGGAGAGGCTGATGCGGACGGAAAAAAAGCAGGACCGGGACCAAGATCCCGATCCTGAAGAGAATTGAAAAAAGAATAGAGGCTTCGCTCCTCCCGGGTGCTGAATCCCGGGGTACCACCCCGGTTGACGAGCCACGAGCAGCCCCCAGTGCCATCTCCTGCTGCCGGGCATTCGGGAGGAGTTCCCTTTATTGAACGCCGGCCGGGGCAGGATTCCTGCCCGGGTCTTCGTTTTCCTACCGGAGGAGCGCGATCTCATGGGTGGATTGGAGAGAAGCAAAGATGCCGCGCCGGGGGATTTCCGGTTCAGCCCGCGCCCCAACCGCGCGCACGAGATAAACTGGCGGGACTGGAGCGCGGACGCGTTCGATCTCGCGGAGGAACAGGGCAAGCTCGTGCTCCTGTCGATCTCGGCGGTCTGGTGCCACTGGTGCCACGTAATGGATGAGACGACCTACTCGGACCCGGCGGTCATAAAGAAGGTCAACGATGACTTTATACCGGTTCGGGTGGACAGTGACCGGCGCCCCGACATCAACCGGCGTTATAACCAGGGAGGGTGGCCCAGCACCGTCTTCCTTGTGCCGTCGGGCGTGGCGGTGACCGGACTCACGTATGCCCCCGCCGCGCGACTCCTCACTATTCTCGAGAGCCTCAGCTCCGGTTACGCCAGGGAAAAGGACGCCGTGGACATCGAGGCGGCCGGGAGGGCTCGGGTGGAGCGCGAGGTCTTCACCGCCGCAGAGCCCGGGCGCGCCATCGACGAGAGGGCGGCTCTCGAGGTCGAGGCCTGGATACTAGCGTCCTGGGACAAGGGGTACGGCGGCATCGGCTCGGAGCCGAAGTTCCCGCCGACCGGGGCGTTGGAGTTCGCGCTGTCGAGGTACGTGGAAACGGAGAATCGCTCCTTTGAGTCGTTCGCCGTATCGACGCTGGACGGCATGCGCAACGGGGAGCTGTTTGACAAGGTCGAAGGAGGGTTCTTCCGCTACGCTACCGCGCGCGACTGGAGCGTGCCGCACTACGAGAAGATGCTGGAGGACAACGCCCTGCTGGCCTGTTGCTACCTCTCCGCGTCGAAAGCTCTGAGAAGGCGCGATTACGCCGAGACCGCGAGGCTCACCCTCGACTACGTGCTGCTCAACCTCCTGGACGACGAGCAGCGCGGCTTCTATGGGAGCCAGGACGCCGACGAAGGTTATTACCAACGGGATCGCGACGGCCGGGCGCTGGTGAAAAAGCCACCCGTCGACATGACGATATACACGGATTCCACTTCCCTCATGGTGTCCGCGCTCGTCCTGGGCTCCGCGGTTCTCGGTGACCCGGGCCTCATGGCGACAGCCGAGCGGTCCGCGGACTTCCTCTGGCGCGAGGGCTTCAGGCACGCGCTGGGAGCGTGTCACTACTTCGATGCCCAGGGAGGGAAACCACGCCTTTGGGGTCAGCCAGCCGACCAGGTGTGGCTGCTCAAGGCGCTGCTGGAGCTCTACCAGACGACGGGCGGCGTCAAGTATCTCGACCGGGCGACGGAGCTGGCGGGCGTGATAGTGGAGCGCTTCACGGGTCGCCAGGGATGGCTGATCGAGGCCTCCGGCGCGGACACCGACCTGGCGGCGTCGACCCCGGGAGCCCCGGTGGACGTACCGGACATCGTGGTGAACGGCGCCGGAGCGCGGGCCCTGCTGGCACTCGACGCGCTTGTTCCCGGCAGCGGCTTCGGGAGTGCGGCGGAGCGAATACTGCTCTCATTGGTCGACAGGTACAAGCAGTATACCTACTTCTCGTCGGGATACGCCCTCGCGGTCGAGCTTCTGAAGAACGGCTTTATAGAGATCAGGGTATCCGGCGAGGCTGAAGGTAAGGCGCGAAAGAAGATCGTAGGCGCCGCGACGGCTGCTTTCAGCGCGCGCAAGCTCATCAGGCCCGAGACGGTCGAGGATTTCCCGCCTGCCTCAGGGGACGGTGCCCTTCCCGTTCCCGCCGCGGTCGTATGCAGCACGGGCCGATGCCTGCCGGCCGCCGGCGCGGACGAGCTGGAGAAGGCGGTGGGGGCGCTCTCGAAGAGAGACGCTGTTTCGCCGGGGGCCGCCGAGGACGGCGCCGTCGCCGGC
>CAZAIS010000068.1:0-9379 GCA_964485255.1 uncultured Acidimicrobiales bacterium
GACCTTTCACCGACTCGAAGCCCGCCCGCCCTCGAGCACGCGTGAAATTCTCCCCTGGAGGCGTCGATAAATTGGAGTGTTGAAGCCCGGACGGTTCGCTCAGGTGAGGCTGTAGAACCCCAGAGTGGAGATGCGGTCGTTTTCGCGCTTGATGACGGAGTACAGGTCTATGCCCGTGAGCGTGCAGATGGCCGCAAGGAAAAAGAGCGATTTGCCCATCTCCTCCTCCAGGATCTCCGCGCAGTTCGGGCAGAGGTGACCTTCCAGGTGCGTCTTCACGTACTCGCTCATCTCGCTGAGCGAAGCGTCGGCGGGCAGCTCCTGTTTGGCGGCTTTGACCTCGAGGCATCCACAGGTGGTAACGGCTTTGGCCAGGGCGCGGTTCACCCGGGAGCAGGCGTCCTGGTACTTGGTCATGACGTCCAACACGCTTCGATGCCTTATGAGAGAGAGCGACACCGTCTGCTGGAACTCCCTGCAGGTAGACTCGATTTCCCTTGGCATTCGATCCTCGTTCCAGAAACCTTCAAAGGCCATTACCACAGTCAGTTCATTATATTTACAAGTGAAATTGAGTGTCAAGAAAGCCCGCCGTTAAGCCAATCTTGATGTCATGACCGCACTGTGCTACCATTGAAAAAGCTTCATTTTGTCCTGAAACAGTAAGGTTCTCCGGCAGGAATAATTGAAGATTCCCCTCGGCGTTTGACGGCTGCAGCGTGTGCGAACGCAGCCTCGAAATACGGCAGGCCTGAGTCTGAAGGGAGATGCTGCAAGTGTTCAACATTGGCGACAAGGTCGTTTATCCCCATCACGGCGCAGGGATCGTCGAGAAGGTAGAGATGCGAAGCGTCGAGGGCGGGCGCAAGAAATATTTCGTCCTCAGTCTCTGCAGGGGCGACCTGAAGATAACCGTCCCCGAAGAAAGCACCAACGACGTCGGCCTCAGGAGCGTGATCCCCAAGAAGCAGGTCAAGTCGGTCTTCGAGGTGTTGAACCAGGAGCAGAGCCAGATGCCCACCAACTGGAACCACCGCTACAAGAAAAACCGCGACAAAATCAGGAGTGGCGACGTATACCAGGTGGCCGAGGTCGTGAGGAACCTGTCGATACGCGAGCACGAGAAGGGCCTCTCGACGGGCGAGAAGCGGATGCTGAACCAGGCGCGCCAGATACTCCTTTCAGAGATAATATTCGTGTTGAACATCGACGACGAAAAGGCCTCCAGGATGCTCGACGAGGTCTTTTCCGGCAAGTAGGGAGACGCTCGCGCATACGCACCTTGAAATTTGATTGAAACGAGGGGGCGTCCAGCATGGTGGTCGTCGTAGTCCGCCTGTTGAGCATGTTCATATGCTCTTACAGCGGATACCGGATTTCCCTCCTGCTGAACGACAATTATATCCTGAGGACCCCGCAACAGGTTCTGGCAATCATTGTAGGTATTATTCTGGGGCTCCTCATAGGGTTCGTTGTCGGCGGCCCGGTGGGAAGGTTCGTTGCTAACACACTCGGCGACCTGGAGTCCGTATTCTACAGGGCTTCGGGTGCCGACATATTCTTCAGTTCTATGGGTGCGTTCATCGGTCTCCTGGTGGCGCTGATGCCGTCTGTCGCCTTGTTCCGCTTCGGGTATGTCGGTTCCATCGTGTCAATAGCCCTTTTCCTGCTGTTCGGATTCGCCGGCGCGCGCGTGGGTGTAATAAAGCGGTCTGAACTGTCGGCAATGTTCAAGCTCGGGCCCAGCTTCGGCGCGGCAGCGCCGGGCGGCGGGGCGCAGATACTGGACACGAGCGTAATAATCGACGGGCGCGTTGTCGATATAGCCAGGGTTGGGTTCATGGACGGAGCAATGGTCGTGCCGAGGTTCGTGCTGGCGGAGCTGCAGGCGATCGCCGACTCCGGCGACGCGCTCAAGCGCAGCCGCGGCCGGCGCGGGCTGGACGTCCTCAACTCGCTGCAGAGTCTCGACAACGTGCGCGTGGAGCTGACCGACCAGGACTTTCCCGAGATCACGAGCGTGGACGCGAAGCTCACGGCGCTGTCGAAGCTCACGGGCATGCCGCTGATGACGAACGACTTCAACCTGAACAAGGTCGCCGAGATCCAGGGCGTCCAGGTCCTCAACATCAACGAACTGGCGAACGCGATGAAACCCGTGGTGCTTCCCGGCGAAGAGATGCGCGTCAAAATCATCCGCGAGGGCAAGGAGCCCGGTCAGGGGGTCGGGTATCTTGACGACGGCACGATGATCGTCGTGGAGCACGGCAAGAAGCGAATAGGCATGGAGGCGGTGGTCATGGCGACGAGCGTGTTGCAGACACCCGCCGGAAAGATGATCTTCACCGAGCTCAAGGAAGAGCCCCAGGAGGAATAGTGTCGACATTCGCGATTATCGCTGCCGGCGGCCGGGGGGAAAGGCTGAGCTCGGGGTACGCCAAGTTCGAGACCCCGTTGCTCGGCAGGCCCATGGTCCTCTACTCCCTGGAGGCGTTCGAGGAAGCGGAGGAGATCGACGGGATAGTGCTGGTGGTGCCGCCGGACCGGGTCGATTCCTGGTCGCCCGGGGCGCTCGGCCGGTGGGGGGTCGCAAAGGCGTACGCGACTGTCGCCGGGGGCGCCACCAGGCAGGAATCCGTCCGGTTGGGCCTCGAGGCGCTGGAGGGCGTGACTGACGTTGTGGTGGTCCATGACGCTGCGCGGCCCTTGGTGAGGCCGGATGTCATCAACGCCGTGTGCAAGTTCCCGCCGGGCGCGGTAGGCCTCGTCGCTGCGGTGCCCGTTACCGACACCATCAAGCTGGTGAGCGGGGCGACCGTCAGGTCGACGCTGAAGAGGGCGCACCTGTTCTCCGTGCAGACACCTCAGGCGTTCGATTTCGCGGTACTGGTGAACGCGCACATGAGCGCGCTCGCGTCGCGCTTCGAGGCCACTGACGACGCTTCGCTCGTCGAGAAGGTGGGCGGGCGCATCGACGTAGTCGAGGGGGACCTGGAGAACATCAAGATAACCTATCCCGCAGACATCCTGACCGCAGAGGCCATTATGGCCGGAAGGAACCGGGGATGAGGACCGGGATAGGCTTCGACGCGCATCGATTCGTAGCTGGGCGCGCCCTGGTGCTTGGGGGCGTGGAGGTCCCCTTCGAGTCGGGCCTGGCCGGGCACTCCGACGCCGACGTCGTGGTCCACGCGCTGATTGACGCGCTGCTTGGAGCGAGCTGCTCGGGGGATATAGGCGAGATGTTCCCGGACAGCGACCCGCGGTACCGTGGCATCTCGAGCATCGAGCTGCTCCGCCGCGTGACCGAACACGTGGGATCGTTGGGGTACAATGTCCTGAACGCCGACATTGTAGTCCTGTGCGAGGAGCCCCGAATAGGCCCTCACCGCCAGTTGATCAGGGAGAGGATCGCCGAGGCGCTGGGCGTGGAAGCGGCGGTGGTCTCCGTCAAGGCGACAACCACTGAGGGCATGGGCTTCACGGGCAGGAGCGAAGGGATAGCGGCGCTGGCTTCAGTACTCATCGATTGAGCAGCGAGGTAGCAGATGGCAGGCAAAAAGATCAAGCCGGACCGCGTGCCCGTGCGCAGACGCGATCAACAGGAGAGGACCGGCGACTTCAAGGAAGTGGCGCTCGGCTACGACATCGACGAAGCGGTCGCCGAGGCCGGCAGGTGCATCGCCTGCAGGAGGCCCCACTGTGTCAAAGGGTGCCCCGTGGGCATCGATATCCCCGGGTTCATCGCCGAGCTGCAAGCCCGGAACCCGGCGGGGGCCGTGGCGAAGATCAAAGAAGAGAACTTCCTCCCCGGCATCTGTGGCAGGGTCTGCCCGCAGGAGCGGCAGTGTGAAGCGGAATGCGTGCTCGGCAAGAAGGGTGACCCCCTCGCCATAGGCAAGCTGGAGCGTTTCGTCGCGGACTGGGAGGCGGCGCGGGGCGACGTGGCGCGGGCGGCTCCACCGCGTCCGACGGGGCTTCGCGCGGCGGTAGTGGGCTCGGGCCCCGCGGGCCTTACGGCCGCCGGCGAGCTCGTAAAGAGAGGCCACGAGGTGACCATCCTCGAGGCCCTCCATGTCCCCGGTGGAGTGCTGACATACGGGATACCGGAGTTTCGCCTGCCCCAGTGGGTAGTGGACCGCGAGGTGGGGATGCTCCAGGGCATGGGCGTCAAGCTTGTTCTGGATTTCGTGGTGGGGCGTACGGCGACGCTCGAGGACCTATCCCGGGAGTACGATTCAGTTTTCGTAGGGATAGGCGCCGGGCTGCCGACTTTCATGGGCATACCGGGGGAGAACCTGAACGGGGTCTACTCGGCGAATGAATTTCTGACCCGGGCCAACCTGATGCGGGCCAGGGACTTCCCCGAGTTTGACACGCCGGTCAGGCGCGGCGGCAAGGTCTGCGTCGTGGGGGGTGGCAACGTGGCCATGGACTCGGCGAGGACGGCGTTGCGGATGGGCGCGGACGAGGTGAACATTGTATACCGCCGCTCGAGGGTGGAGATGCCGGCCCGAAAGGAAGAGGTCGACCACGGCGCGGAGGAAGGCATCGTTTTTCATATGCTCACGAACCCCGTGGAAGTGCTGGGAAAGGACGGGTATTGCTCGGCCGTAAGGTGCCAGAGGATGGAGCTGGGGGAACCGGACGATTCGGGCCGGAGGAGGCCGGTGCCCATAGAAGGTGACTACTACACGATGGACGCCGACACCCTGGTGATGGCCATCGGGACCGGGGCGAATCCTCTTCTTACGTCCACCGCCCCGGGTCTCGAGTTGAACAGGCGCGGCTATATCGAGGCGTCGCCGGAGACCTTCGCGACGAGCATGCCGGGGGTCTGGGCGGGCGGCGATATAGTAACCGGCTCGGCGACTGTAATCGAGGCCATGGGCGCCGGCAAGGTGGCGGCCGGGGGGATGGACGAGTACATGCGCCGCTAGCGCTCTTGCGGGTGATTCTCTTCGCCCTCGTGTTCGCGCTCGTCCTCATGCTCGTGCTCATGATCGTGCGTTTCAGAGTTGAGCCTCATTACTTCATCGAAAGGGATCGGGTCGGGTATTCTTATCTCACCGGCGAGAGCTTTCTCGATCACGCGCTGAAGCTGCCCGTAGACGAATCTGTCATCTTCGCTTTCCGCCATGTCGATGGCCTTACGGCCGTGGTATAGCGCCTTGGCCGGGTCCTTCTTGAAGAACAAGTATATAGAGGCCAGGTTTTCCTGGAGCAGCGCGGAGTCCGGGTTGTTCCAAACGCCTTCCTTCGCGAGGCGCAGGCCCTCGTCCACCTTGCCCATGCGGCAGAGCATGTAGCTCGCGTAGTAGTAAGCGAGGGAATAGTTGGGGTCCAGCCTGGTAATGAGCCAGTAGTAAGGGTACAGGGACTGCTCCCGGGAGATGTCACCCCCGTAGTAGTGGTGGTGGACGTCGTCGGTCTTTGTCCACATGTATGCCGCGAGGGTCTGCCGCACGCCGCCGAGGATGTCCAGGACCGAACGACCGGTCTCCAGCGGCGAGGTCCTGTCCCACGCGGCGTGCGTATCCTCCGAGCGATCGAGTGATACCTGGACGGCCGAGGCCGCGAGCAGCAGGATGAGGACCGCTCCCGTCACGGCGAGGGCGAAGCGCTTTCCCTTCAGCCACGCCCGCGCGCGCCTCAAAGGTCTCGCCTCCTGAAGACAGCGTAACCCGTCACGATGAATACCGCGATGAATAACGTGGCGTAGCCTGTTATGCGCAGCATGCTCCACGCCGGGACGCCCCCCCCGTAACCGACCGGCTGGGAGAGGTTGAAGTTCTCGAGGTTCGGGATCGCGTAGTAGACGGCGCCGGTAAGCACCTTGAGAAAGCCGTTGACGTTGCCGACCAGCTTTGGGTACAGGAAGCCCGACTTCATGTGGCAGATGAAGTAGAAGAGTACGGTCGCGAACACGTTGATGGGCGCGCTGGTGAACGTGGAGAGCATCAGGCAGAAGGCGGCGATCAGGGCTGACTCCAGGAAAACCGCGAATACGCCCTCGAAGATTACGGGAGAGAAGACCTGCAGCTTGGCGGCCAGCAAAATGAGTATCTCGATGCTCATTACGAACAGTATCACCGCGAGAGACGCCAGGATGCCGAGGTACTTGCCCAAGAGGTACTCCGCGCGCGATACGGGTTTAGAGAGGATGTTGTAAATAGTGCGCTTGTCGACCTCCCCGGGCACCTGGCCCACGGAGAGGATGACCGCGAGGACGACTCCGAACAGAGACGTCAGGCTGAGCGATATGTCGCGCAGGAAAGAGGCACGCGCCCCCAGGTCGAAGTTCGGGAGCAGGGGCGCGAGCGCGAGGACCGCGATGCCGAAGAGGAACACGACGTAGAAAAGCTTCTTTCTCGCCGCGTCCTTGACGACGTTGGCGGCAATCGCGAGCGTGTTTCTCAAGAGCTGGTCTCCTTGATGGTCTTTAGGAACAGGTCCTCGAGCGAGCGGTGGGACGGTTGCGCCGACACCAGCTCGAGGCCTGAGGCTCGCGCGGCCTCCAGCGTGGAATAGGATTTCGTGCTGTCGACTACGACGACCGTCAGCTCGCCGTCGCGCTTTACGGACTTCGCCGCCGGAAAGCCGCCGGGCGGCGCCGCGGCACCGCGAAGGACGATCCGGGTGAGCCCCTGATCGGTGAGCAGATCCTTAAGCTTTCCTTCCTTGACGGAACGGCCGTCGTTCATGATGCTAACGCTGTCGCAGATGTTCTCGACCTCCGAGAGCTGGTGGCTGGAAAGGAAGATGGTCTTCCCCTTCGCCTTCAGGCCCACCAGTATGTCACGGACCTCTTTCTGTCCAACGGGGTCGAGGCCGCTCGAGGGCTCGTCCAGGATCACAAGGTCGGGATCGTTCAGCAGGGCCTGGGCTATCCCGAATCTCTGCGTCATTCCCTTGGAGTACTTGTCGAGGGTGAGGTGCGATTCGCGCGGCAGGCCGACCAGGTCCAGAAGCTCGGCCGACCTGTTCCGGGCGGCCTCCTTGTCTATGCCGAAGAACCTGCCGTAGAGCTCCAGGCCTCTCTCGGCGGTGAGGAAGCCGTAGAAGTAGGATTCCTCGGGAAGGAAGCCCAGCCTCGCGTGGGCGGACCGGTCTCCCAGCCGCTTCCCGAGCAGCGTTCCCTCGCCCGATTGAGGGAATACTATGCCCAGCAGGACCTTGAGCGTGGTGGTCTTGCCCGCGCCGTTCGGCCCAAGGAGGCCGAATATCTCACCGTAACCCACCTCGAGAGACAGGTCACTGACGGCGGTTCTTCTCTGCTTCCCGGCCCCGATCCTGTAGGACTTTTCGATTTTACTAAGGGATACTGCTGCGTTTTCCATCTCACACACGTCCATGCTCCGGTTGGACCGAACCATGAACCATACTATATCGATACGCCTGTTTCGTCACGAACACCCTATTCAAGGCTCTCACGTGATATATGACGTCCGGGGACGCCGGGAAGCTCACCCGGAAGGGCGGAGGCAGCCCCGGCATGCGCGACCGTTTCGAGGGAGCGGACGATCCTTTCGGAGTCGGAACGTCTTTTCCGCGACCGGTTGAGGCGCGAGCCGGGGCAAGGAAGAATCAGCCCGGCGCCGCGCAGTTCAATCCATTACAATAGAGTAGTACCAACGCAATGGAGGCGATCGGCTTTGTGCGAGTCCAATGTTTATCTAAGGGATGAAACGGGAGACACTCTCGTCATGGAGGACGCGGTGCTGGTGGAGAACGAGGACGGCCGCGTTAAGGCCACTGACATCCTCGGTGACGTCAAGGTATTCGACGGAACCCTCGAGGAGATTACCTTTCTCGACCACCGCGTAATAATCGCGGGCAGAAAGCAGGCTTGAGTCTCGCATCAGCCGGGCGGTTTGATCCGCCGCTCCCCGGAAGGAACCATGCCGGGCATCGCCCCAACCTGAAGGCTCCAGTCACGCGCCGCGTCCACCGCTCGACCCGTCAACGGGGCGATGCGCCGACTTGCCGGCTCGGTGGACTGTAGCGACCCGCCTGGACATCTGACCCTGCGCCGGGCACTCGACCGCTTGCCCTTTCTTGAAGATCCTGATGCCTTCACACACCGGGACGTAAAAAAAGCCCTTTCGGGCTTTGGGGAGAGGACAACCGGGCCTTGGAACCGGGTCCCGGCTAGGCCGGCGTAATCAGACCTAATGCGGCAACTCTTGGGGATATTTGGATGGTCCAAATACTTTAACCCTGAGCTGTACCCGGTTGTCCGAACTTGGTACTGGCAACCGATTCACCCGGACGAAATGCCGGTCTTCCGGCTGCCTGTCGGATGAGAAGCGGTACCTCTGTGTATATTCTTGACCCTGGAAAGCCATGATTCAAGTCGTTTCCCACCTGCGGCAGGAATAAGCGGGTGAAGCGCACAATCGGCGTATAAACGGAGATTGTGAACATAAGGACGGCTACATGTTCAATATCTTCTTGAGCTCGGAGCTCTGCCGGCGGCTCATCGGAATCTTGCTCCTGGAGGGGTCGCTCATCGTGAGTTCGTAGGAGGAAGTCCCGACTTTGGTGATCTCCTTGACCTTCTGAAGGTTCACGATGTATCCGCGGTGCGCCCTGAAGAACTTGACCGGGTCGAGCATCTTCTCGAGCTCGGCCAGGGTGTGGTTCGTCAGGTACCTGTCGGTGTCGGTGTGCAGGTATGTGTATTCGCGCTGTATATTCACGAAATTGATTTCATCCACGTTGACGAGGTAGATCTTGTCACCCTTGCGGGCGGGGATCTGCGATCGGGAAGAGTCTCTTGGGAGTGTGCGGTCGGCGCGTTTCAGCACCGCCTCGACCCGCGCCATCAGCTCCAGGGCGCTGAACGGCTTGGTCACGTAGTCGTCGGCCCCGCCCCGAAGGCCTTGCACCTTCGACTTCTCGTCGGAGAGGGCCGTCAGCATGATTATCGGTATGCCCTTCGTGCGCTGATCGTCGCGGATCCTGGTCAAGACCTCCCATCCGTCTATCTTGGGCAGGAGGACGTCGAGAAGGACCAGGTCCGGGTTGATCTCTTTGACCTTCTTGAGCCCCTCTTCGCCCGATCTCGCCGACTCCACCTGGTACCCCTCGAGCCGGAGGCTCTTTCCGATCATCTCGCTTATCAGGGGCTCGTCTTCCACGACGAGGACCTTGAGCTTATCCCCGTTCATTTCACTTCTTTCCCGTAGGCTCGCTGCGACGGTCCATTACGTATTTGCTGCCCGGGAACGTCATCGCATATTCGAGCACTTCTCTTGCAATTTCTGCCGCTTCCCAATGAGACTTTATCTCGCGGTGACCGTTAGAGGCGATGCTAATGGAAACGGTCATCAAAGGATTATCTATCATGGCCCCACGCCTGTCAAAGGAGGCAATA
>CAZAIS010000069.1:0-9313 GCA_964485255.1 uncultured Acidimicrobiales bacterium
TTCGTCCGCGTGCACCGCTCGTACATCGTCAACGTCGACTTCGTCAGGAAGGTCACCAAGGACAGGACGAAGAAAACGCTGCTGGTCCTGACGGACGAGAAAGAAACGAAGCTCAGGGTAAGCGATTCCTACCTGCAGGCGTTCAGGGACAAGATCGGACTCTGACGCACGCCGGACCGGCCCCCCGGCCGTTCCTCCCTGGCCCCGGTTCAGTCCCCCCGGGAGGCGTCTCGTTCCCTCGACGCCGCCCGTGCGACCTCTACCGTCTCCGGGGACGTTATATTGGAATAAATGGGAGCAGGCAGGCAACAGGCTATCCCGAAAAAGACTTGAGGCGTAGGATGCCTGAGGGCGGTTGGCTGAATCCCTGAGGAAGGGTAAGCCGCCTCACCGTGCCATGGGACCTGGCGCCGGACACCTACCCGGTGCCGCCCGTCTATACTGCCACCCAGCCATAACCACGCTTGTAGACGCAGGTTCCAGGTATCGGTAGGGAAGGAATCAAGGGGCGCAAGCCCCTTGATTTCTGTTATGGGGGCTTGTGGAGGGCGAGGCGGTTTTCTTGCGCGCGGGGATGTGAGACGAACAGGCCGGGCGAAGGGGCTTAATCAAGCAAATACCGCGTGCTGGAATGAGGCGATCACGGACCTTCACTCCTGCTCCAGGGCACTGCCCGCCTTGTCGCGGATGAAGTACTCGCGGTAGCGGTCCTTCTTCTCGCCGAGCGGAACAACGGAGACGGCCGTTATCAGGATGCCGGCAACGAGCAGCGCCACGGATACGCCGTGAACGACGTACTTGATACCGAAGACGTGGACGGTCCTGGTCCCTACCAGCCCGGCGATGGCGCCCGACAGCGCGGCGCCTACGACCAGGAAGATCCTCGATACCGCGTGGAATGCCGCGAAAGCCTTTCCGCGGTCCTTGTCCTCTATGCGCTCCTGGACCATGGTGACGGCGACGAGCAGGATAACGCCGAATGCCGCTCCGAAGAACCCGGCAAGCACGTAGACCATCGGCAGCCACTGGACGATAGACATGCTGATCATGATACCGCCAGCAACGACGAGGGCGACCCTGAGCATCCAGGGCTTCTCCTCATGCTTCAACAGGACCTGGAGCGAGACGACACCCGCGATCATCCCCAGCCCGAAGAGCGCCATCAGGAAGCCGAACGCGGCGTCGGATTTAGCCCCGAGCACTTCCCTGACGTAGCCCATGCCCACGGCATAGATGCTGCCGCCACCTATGCAGCCCATGGCGGCGCCCACCATCAGTGACCGCGCGAAAGGATTCCGCGCGGCGAAGGAAAGGGACTCGAGGAACCCCGCCGATACCGCGTCCTTGCCGAGGTAGTCCCGGGGGGATTCGAGGTGCATGCGGAGGAAGAAAGCCACGGCTACGAAGAAGCTGACCGAGTCGAACAGGAACGCGATGGCCGTGGGGTGGGTGGAGAAGAAACCGCCGTGGATGAAGAGCCGGGTGAGGGGCGAAGGAACGGTGACCAAGCTGAAGAGCAGCGCCGCGAAGGGTATGACCCCGTATGTGGTCGCCATCGACAGCGAGTTGGCCATGGTCAACTGATCCGGCTCCACCAGGTTGGGTATGCTGGCGTCGCGGGCCGCCAGCCACACGATCGCGATACCCTCCATGAAGAACACGAGGATGTACAGGCCCCAGAGACGGGTTATGAAGGGCGCCGCGAGGATTATCAGGCCCCGGAGCAGGTTACAGGCTATCATGAGATTTTTGCGGTCCAGGCGGTCGGCGATGACCGCGGCCAGGGGTCCGCTGAAGAGCGCCGGGACGATCCTGAAAGCCAGCACGCCACCCACGGCGAGGGAGGAGCCCGTCAGGTGATAGGCCAGGGACATCAACGCGAACGTCGCGATCCAATCGCCGGTGCAGGATATGAGCTGCCCCCAGAAGAGGCGCATGAAGCTCTTGTTGCGGACCAGGGCGCCGAAGTCCCGTCTCGCGCTCGTCACCTTTCCAGCTATGCCCGTTCCGTCCGTCATCTCAACTTCTCCCGGTTATGCCGCAGGAACACGTAGTATTGTAATGTAAACAAACTTGACGGTCTTCGTGCGCCGTTTGACACCGGCCGGCGCCTTGCATATACCTTCGATAGAGATTTCGACATCCGGTCTTGGAGCTGAAGCTGCTCCGCTCGAGGGGAGGATACGGCATGATCGATCCCGAGAGGCTCACGGTTAAAGCCCAGCAGGCGCTCGGGCAGGCACAGGCGCTCGCCGCCAACCTGCAGCACCAGGAGGTCGACGTCGAGCACCTCCTGCTCGCCCTTGTCGCGCAGGGTGACGGAGTCGTCGCGCCGCTGCTGCAGAAGCTTGGGGCCAACCCGGAGACTATCGCCGACGTCTTGAGGCAGGATTTGGACGCCAGGCCGAAGGTCAGCGGTACGCAGGGACAGTACGCGTCCCAGGCGTTGAACAACGTGCTGGACGAAGCGTGGCGGATCGCGGAGAACTTCAAGGACGAGTACATGAGCACGGAGCACATGCTCCTCGCCGTCCTGCAGTCCCAGGGCCGAGCCGCACAGGTAATGAGGGACTTCGGGGTCACGGCCGACGACATGCTCCAGGCGCTTGCGGACATCCGTGGCTCCCAGCGGGTGACAGACCAGAACCCCGAGGAGAAGTACCAGGCACTGGAGCGGTTCGCGCGCGACCTTACGGCGGAGGCGCGGAAGGGAAAGCTCGACCCCGTGATCGGGAGGGATGACGAGATACGGCGGGTCATACAGGTGCTTTCCAGGCGCACCAAGAACAACCCCGTGCTGATCGGTGACCCGGGCGTCGGAAAGACCGCGATCGCCGAGGGGCTGGCCCGTCGAATCGTTGACGGCGACGTGCCCGAGAGCCTCAAGGACAAGCGACTGCTCGCGCTCGACATCGGAGCCTTGATCGCCGGCGCGAAGTACAGGGGTGAGTTCGAAGACAGGTTGAAAGCCGTGCTCAAGGAGATAGACCAGGCGGCGGGCGAAGTTATCCTGTTCATAGACGAGATGCACACGCTGGTGGGCGCGGGCGCCTCAGAGGGCGCGATAGACGCGTCGAACATGTTGAAGCCCGCGCTCGCCAGGGGCGAGTTGCACGCCATCGGCGCCACGACCCTCGACGAGTACAGGAAATATGTCGAGAAGGACGCCGCGCTCGAGCGCAGGTTCCAGCCCATTGTCGTCCAGGAGCCCTCCGCCCAGGATACGATCTCCATCCTGAGGGGTCTCAAGGAGCGCTACGAGATCCATCACGGGGTCAGGATACAGGACTCCGCGCTCGTGGCGGCCGCGATACTCTCCGACAGGTACATCACCGACAGGTTTCTCCCCGACAAGGCGATAGACCTGATCGACGAGGCCGCGAGCAGGCTGCGCATCGAGATAGACAGCATGCCCACGGAGGTCGACGAGGTGGAGCGCAGGATGAAGCAGCTCGAGATCGAGCGTGAAGCGTTGAAGAAAGAGACGGACAACGCCAGCAGGGAGAGGCTCGAGAAGCTGGAGAAAGAGCTAGCCGACCTCAAGGAGGAGAACGAGGAGCTTCTGGCCCACTGGCAGAACGAAAAAGCCGCGATCGGAGTCCTTCGGGAGCTGAATGAGAAGATCGAGGAATTAAAGCAGGAGGAGCAGACCGCGGAACGCGAGGGTGACCTCGAGAAGGCCGCCGAGATAAGATATGGAACCCTGGTCGAGGCCGAGCGCCGGCTCGAGGAGGAGAACGCGCGCCTCGCGGACCTGCAGAAAGACCGCAAGATGCTCAAGGAAGAGGTGGACGAGGAAGACATCGCCGACGTTGTGGCCAAGTGGACGGGTATTCCCGTCTCGCGACTCATGGAGGGAGAGGTCGAGAAGCTCATAAGAATGGAGGACAGGCTGCGCGAGAGAGTGGTGGGTCAGGACGAAGCCATCGCGACGGTTTCAAACGCCATACGCAGGGCGCGGGCCGGGCTGCAGGACCCGAACAGACCGATAGGTTCTTTCATCTTCCTGGGTCCCACCGGCGTCGGCAAGACGGAACTTGCCCGGGCGCTTGCCGAGTTCCTCTTCGACGACGAGCGCGCGATGGTGCGCATTGACATGAGCGAGTACATGGAGAAGCACACCGTGTCCCGCCTGATAGGGGCTCCCCCCGGCTACGTGGGATACGACGAAGGCGGCCAACTGACCGAGGCCGTGCGGCGAAGCCCTTACACGCTGGTGCTCCTGGACGAGGTCGAGAAAGCGCACGAGGACGTGTTCAACATACTCCTGCAGATCATGGACGACGGCAGGTTGACGGACGGCCACGGGAGGACCGTCGACTTCAAGAACGCCGTGGTCATCATGACCTCGAACGTGGGCAGCCAGTCGCTGAACCTGGCCTCGGGGCTGGACCGGAAGGAAGCGGAGTCCGTGGTCATGGAGGAGCTGCGGCAGAGGTTCCGACCGGAGTTCCTGAACCGAGTGGACGAAATCCTGACCTTCGGTGCGCTGTCGAAGGAGGACGTCAGGAAGATCGTCGATATCCAGGTCCGGCTCCTCGCCGCGAGGTTGGAGGACAGGAAGATAGCGATCGATCTTACCGACGGCGCCAAGGACCTCCTGGCGGAGAAAGGGTTCGACCCCTTCTACGGTGCCAGGCCGCTGAAGAGAGTGATCCAGCGGGAGATACAGGACGCCCTGGCACTGAAAATTCTTGCAGGGGAGGTCGCGGAAGGCGACACCGTACACGTGAGCGTGAGCGGTGGAGAGATCGCGTTCGAGGTCGATGTCCCGGGCTAACGCCCCCGCTGCTCCGAGCGGGGCATCAGCAGCGCGAGCGCGATGTACCCGGCAAGCACAACCAGCACTACGATGTGCACGGGAATGATCCACTTGATGCCGGGAATAATGGCCATGATTCCGGTTGCGAGCGCGATGACCAGCAGGAGCGCTATAACCCGGTTTCGCCTTGTTTCCATCTCTTTATGCCGCCTGGCGCTCGGGTACGGCACGAACGAGTCGGCGTGATCGTCCAACTGCTCGGTATAGTGGCTGCGCCGCACGTTCACGTACGGCTCCGGTTCCGGCGACCTCGAGTACGCGTAGTTCCTGGAAGGCTTGTAGTTATGAGTGCTCACCGCCAGAGCGGTCATTCCGCGCCTGAAGTCGGATACAGTGTCGACGGGAGAACCGAGAGCACGTTCCTTGAGGAACCCCGGTATGAAGAAGAGCCCCGCTATCAGCATCAGAAGCAGTAGCAACAAAATTTCCAAAAGCCCGTCCCCTCAGTGCCCATCAATAGAATACTACTACATATTGATGTCCTGGGAATGGTAGCACACAAGATACAGCGACACAAGAGGGTTTTCGCGAATATTCAGACAGAAAGCGGGTTTCAGGGGAACCCCCAAATGCCCGAAAAAGGCTTGTTAAAAGGATAAATTAGAGTTGGTGATGTTGAATATTATCCCTATATTTTTTTTTGAAATTATTTTGATTAAGGTATCACGATTGAGCAATTTGTCTCTTTTTGTGGTTATCGGTTGAACAAGGCTTGCTTTCTACTCGTCATTACACTGAGAGCCACAGGCATATCCCGGGATGTTCCGGCGGCCCGGGCGGCCGGCGCATCGAGGGACGTATCGAGGGGCCGACATGGAACACCCGGGTCGGGCCGGAAGGAAGTTGCCGCGGGGCGATGTAACGAATTAACATATATGATGACCGGTCGGCAGCGGCGGAAGGTGACATGGGAAAGCACTCTGCCAAGCGAATATCGTACTGGGATGCGAAGCGGCGCAGGCACGATCTGCGCAGGAGCGCGAGTGCCAAGTCGAAAAGCGCCAAGCGTCGTGATTCCTACAAGCTCTACTGGTTCGCGATATTCCTGGCCATAGGCATCCTGGTGGGAGGCGCGCTCGGTTTCTACTACAAGCCCATCGCGAAACTCGCCGCGAAGGTCTACCTGTCGGTGAAGATAAAGAAATCCCACGTGACCGGCGTCGAAGGCAAGAAGGTCAAGAAATCCCTGAGCAGGCTGTCCGAGGATCCCAACCAGAGCGTCAACACGCTCATCCTTGGAAGTGACGCGGGCAGCAACAAGGGAGAAGGCGGGTACTGCCGCAGCGACGTGATGATGCTGGTCTGCCTGCAGGAGAGGGACAAGCGCGCGGTTGTCTTCTCGATCCCCAGGGACACGATGGTCCAGATCCCCGGTTACGGAACGCAGAAGATCAACGCGGCGCACGCGTTCAAGGGACCGTCGGGTGCGATAGAGGCGGTCAAGAGCCTGCTGGGCATAGACGTCAACCACTTCATCAGCATGCAGTTCGATGGTTTCAAGAAGATTGTGAACGCCCTGGGAGGGGTTCCCATTCACCTGAACCAGGCGATAAACGATCCCCACGCGGGATACCTTCCCGCCGGGGACCTTCTGCTCGACGGCGAGCAGGCCCTGGTCGTGGTCCGCAGCAGGAAGCTCCCGCAGGGGGACGTCGACCGGATCAAGAGCCAGCAGGCGTTTCTGAAGGCCCTGATGGCGAAAGCTGAGTCACAAAAGAGCGTCTGGAAGGCGAACCAGCTCGTGAACATAGTGACAGAGAACTGCAAGATGGACTACTCGGCCGGCCAGTTGATGAACCTCGCCCAGGAGCTCCAGGCCTTCAAGCTGGACAACGTCCAGTACATTACCGTGCCGGGTGACGCGAAATTCCTCAGTGGTGTCAGCTACTACGTGGCGAACAACACGCTCCTGACGGAGCTCGTCAACGAGGTGAGGGCCAAAACGCAGGTATCCCCAGAGCTGCAGGCCAAGCTGCAATCGGACGACAGCAGGAGGGTGGAGGAGCTCAACGCGCCGGACGCCGACGCGATCAGTGTCCTGAGCGGAGCGAAGAGTTCCGCGTGGGCCGTCCCGACGGTGGCCCAGGAGTTGAGGCTGATGGGCCACGACAAGGTGTACGAAGGCTCGACCAAGCAGCCGCTCGCCAAGACGACTATCTACTATCGTAAAGCCGCCAAAGCCAACTGCGGCCGCATGCTCAAGGACGTCCCGGAGTTCGCCGGCGCGGACGTCATGCTGAACGAGGAGATACCCGCCCAGTACAACTCGCCGATCGTTGTCGTGCTGGGGAACGGGTTCACGACGCCGAACCTCGTTTCGATCTACGGCAGGATCTGCAAGCCCGCCTTCGAGTTCGAGAACCTGGGCAAGAAGGTCAACTCGTTCTCGTAACAGACGCCGCGCGCTACTCGCCACTGCCGTTTCAAAGCGGCCGATCGCCGTTCTCGGTCGGGCACAGAGATACCGAAATCTCTCCGGTGCTGGAGGCTTGCGCCAGCAACTCCGCCTCGGCGGGAGACACCAGGAGGGTGATTGTAGGTACCCCCGCTTCCGTTCCTTCGCCTCCCGCCGGGCCGTCGTTGCCCAGGCTCAGTATCAGCCGGCCGGTCAGCAGGGTTCCCGTCCTCGGGGGGTCGCCGGTCGTAGAGAGAACGTCAACCTTGTCACCCGGGCGCAGCTCACTGCAGCCGGTGGACCCCCTGGTGACATGGATCGAGTAAGCGCGGAGGTCGGCGGGGATCTTTGCCGCGAGGTTCCCCGCGCCCTTTCCGCCGGCGATCGACGACGCGGTTACGGGTTCTCCCTTTACTATGAACCTCAACGCGCGGGCTCCCACGACCTGTGATGCCTTGCGCAAGGCGCCGGGGACCAGGTACCCGGATGGTATGCTGCGCGATTCGAGCATGTCGGATCTGATGGTGGTGCCTATCGCGATGTCCCTGCGGGCGACCTGGACCGCGACGGGATTTCCGCCGCGCTGGGGCTTGATGGAGCGCGTCACGACCCCGAGGAGCATCAACCCGGCGATTATCGCGAAGGCTGCCCCTAGCGCCGTGCTCAGTGCCGGTCTCGACCGGAGTTTCGAGAGATAAGACATGGTTGCCGTCCTTGGTTCCCGGAGAGGTTCTGAATGCGATGCAGGCCTGTTTCGGGCAAGCAATATAAGCAAATAATAAAACATAACAAGCAACGACGTCAAGGCCGTTCGGCGAGATAGGTCGCGCGGGATGTCATACCCGGGTGCTACGATCGTCGACATGAAGACACTTGCAAGGATTAGCGCCCTGGTACTGGCGATGGCGGTCTGCTGTCTCGGGTCGCACGGCCCTTCGATGTGGTGCGCGCTTATCACCGGCGCGGCGGCGCTCGGGGTCCTCTTCGCGGCGGCGCGCAGGCTCGGTTACTTCCGGGCGTCCGTTGAGGACCGGTCATCGGCAGGCGTCGTACCGCTAACCGGCGCCGGGACGCCTCCCGCGCGGGGCGACAGCCTGCCCCGGACGGCCGTCAGAGGACGATGAAATCGACCTCCCAGTTCCCGGTATCGAGAAAGAGCATCCGGTTCCGCAGGGTTTCGCCGGAGCCCAGTACGACTTTGATCGCCTCCTGCACCTGGATTGCCGCGCAGAGCGCGGGCGTGGTGGCCGGGTTTCCGGTCTCGTCCTCGATACCCCGCGTGCCGCTTCCGTCGCCGTCCGGGGGCGCGAAACCTCTCAGCCCCGGGTCGCCCGGGTAGATGGTAGCAGCCTGAAGGGACGTCCCCGCAATCGCTCCGTGGACCATTACAACACCGGCCAGGCGGCAGGCGTCCTGCAGGACGAGGCGGTCGTCGATGCTGTCGAGAGCGTCAATCGCAGCGTGGACTCCCTCGAGAAGCCCGGGCAGGTTGGCCGCTGTCGCCGAGGCGCGATGCCTGATTACGTCCACCTCGTCGTTGATCTCGAGTATCCTGTCGGCGACCACGTCGACCTTGGCCAGCTCCAGGGAAGCGCCGCAGCAGAAGTTCTGCCTGTTGAGGTTGGTCTCGTCAAAGGTGTCAGGATCGACGAGGACAATCATCCCGGCACCCATTCGCGCCAGAAGCTCCGCCGCGTTCCCGCCGATACCTCCCGCGCCCACGAGCAGTATCCGTGAGGCGAGCAGGCGGGCCTGGCCGTCGAAGCCGAGAGTGCCGATGTTCTTCAGGTACCTCAAGGGAAGAATCGAGTGCGCCAGGGCGAAGGCCGAAACCTCGCGCCGGCCCAGGCCGAGCTTCACCGCGATGTCGCCCGCGTCCCGCATCGAGACGCACCGGAAGCGACCCGTCGCCTCCTCGCGGTCGAAGGAGGCATCCAGGAGAAGGCCCAGCAGCCTGGATTCGTCTTCCATTCAACCTCCAGAGATGGCGGGTATTATCGCGACGCTGTCCGAGGCCCGCAGCTCGGTTTCAAATGGCACTCGCCTCTTGTTCACGGTCACCGAGCCCACCAGGTTCTCGGGTATTCCTAGCGTTT
>CAZAIS010000070.1:0-9303 GCA_964485255.1 uncultured Acidimicrobiales bacterium
AGCGCTGCTCCTCGTCCACGACCAGGAGCCCGAGGGCCTTGAAGGCCACGTCCTCCTGCAGCATGCGGTGCGTCCCTATGAGGACGTCGGTCTCGCCCCGGCGCACGCGGCTTACCACTTCCTCCTGCTCCACGCGCGAGAGGAACCTCGAAAGCATGTCCACCTTCATAGGGAACGCCGCGAAGCGCTCGCGGAAGGTCTCGTAGTGCTGCCTTGCCAGGACCGTGGTGGGCACGAGGACCGCGACCTGCTTCGAGTCGAGCGCCGCCTTCATCGCCGCGCGTACCGCGATCTCCGTCTTGCCGTAACCGACGTCACCGCACACCAGGCGGTCCATCGCCATTTCGGATTGCATGTCCGCCTTTACCTCCATTGAGGCCCTGGCCTGGTCTGGGGTGTCCTCGTAAGGGAAGTCCTCTTCGATCTCGTGCTGCCAGTGGGAGTCGGCCGAAAACCTGAAGCCGCTCCTGCTCTTGCGCTCAACGTAGAGCTGCAGGAGTTCCCTCGCCGTCTTCTCGGCGGAGCGTCTCGCCGCCTTTCTCGAGCGCGCCCACTCGCGGGAGCGAAGCCTGTGGACCGTCGGGTTCTCACCCCCCACGTAGCGTTGGACCCTGTCGAGCTGGGCGGTCGGAACGTACAGCCTGTCGCCGCCCGCGTACTCCAGCAACAGGTACTCGCGCGTAACGCCCATAACCCGGCGGGATGTGAGCCCCCGGTAGACCCCGATTCCCTGGTCCACGTGAACGACGTAGCCGTCGACCTCCAGCTCCGCGTAGCTGGTCACGCGTGTGCCGCTCGAGATACTCCGCCGCGAGCGCGGCCGCTCCCTCCTTCCCAGAAGGTCGGCGGAGGTGAACAGCGCGAGTGAAAGCTCCCCGATCTCGAAGCCGCGCCGGAGATTCCCGAGGCCTCCCGTGGGACCTGGTCCCGCCTCGCGCGACTCGAGCCACAGCTCCCGCGCCCGCTCGACCTGTCCCTTTCCGTCCAGCAGCAGGTATACGTCGCTTCCCGAGCCGATCAGCTTCCCCCAGGCGGCGATCGCGGCGGTCAGGTCTCCGCGGAACTCGCGCGCGGGGGCGCCGGGAAACGCAAGTGCTCCCGGGCCCGCACCGCCTATGGTCTCGGCGGCTATCACTTCTCCCCATCCGGGAAGAACCTCGGCTCCCGGGGGCTCCATCCCGGCGTCCGTCGTGAACTCGACCACCCGCGCTTCCAGGACCGCGGGGTCCACGGCAAGCACCCTTGCCCCCACGCTCCGCTTCCCCCGAAGAGGGCCGGAAGCCGCTTCGCCGCCATTGAAGGAGTCAGACGCGGGGAAGATCTCGACGGAGTCCAGCGGTCCGGCGGACCTCTGCGACACGACGTTGAATTCCCTGATCGATTCCACCCGGTCTCCGAGAAGCTCCACGCGCGCCGGCCTGTGGGCGGTGGAGGGGAAGATGTCCAATATTCCACCCCGTACGGCGAACCTGCCCCATCCGTCCACCGTGTACTCCCGCTGGTATCCTCCTTCCACCAGGAGCCGCAGTGTCTGTTGCAGGTCGATCTCGTCGCCCGGGCGGAGCGTGAGCGGCCACGGCGCCGGCAGCTCGCCCGGCATGCCGCCCGCCAGCGCCTCGACGCCGACGACAGCGACCTTTCCCTCCAGGAGGGCGCGTCCCGCCTTTAGCCTCTTTCCGACCGCCTCGTCGTACGGCCTGAGCCAGTCTCCATGCGGCCCGGCGCCCGGCAGGTGGAATACTTCTCCGGGGATGAAGCACTCTATGTCCGCAGCGAGCGCGGCCGCGTCCGGTGCCGCCACCACCAGTGGCCCTCCGGCTGTCCTGTACAGCGTTGCCGCCAGCAACGGGACCAGGGCGCCGGCTGTCGAGACGCGCACCCCTCCTCCGGCGCGGACGGCGTCCGCCAGGCGCATCGTCCGTTCCCACGTGAGCGCCTTTTCCAGCACGATCGCGGCTATTTCATCCATTGTCAGGCTTTCTTCCCGAACGCCGAAGGGGCCTCGGCGCCGAACACCCAGGCCTGTCTCATCGTCTTCGATCATGTTAGCAGAATGGAGGCGTGGGGTAAGACGGCCCTTGCGCTCCGGGTACGCCGCCGCGTTCAGGTCGCGAGGCGCTAGGGAAGGTCGGCCCCAAGGATCATCACGTTGGACCAGGCGCAACCGCCGTAACCCGTAGCGAGGGCCCTGTTGACCTTCTCCACCTGCCGGTCCCCCGCCCTGCCCATTACCTGCCAGGCGGCTTCCCCCACGCGGATCATGGCTGTCGCGCCGATCGGGTTCGTCGAGATGACGCCACCCGACGGGTTGACGGGGATGATACCGTCCATGTGGGTCGCCCCGGTCCTGATCAGCCGGGGCGCCTCGCCCCTGTCGCAGAACCACAGGGAGTCCATCCACTTCACCCCGCAGGTAGAACATGGCATGTAGAGCTCGGCGACGTCGAACTCCTTCATCGGGTTGGTTATGCCCGCGTGCTTGTAAGCCTCCGCGGAGGCCTCCTCCAGCGTGTGCAGGCGCGTCCACTCCAGGTCCCCGAGGTGCGTGAAGTCGTGCCTGACCACGGAAGCGTGCACCCACGCGGGCCTGTCACACATCTTCTTCGCGACGGACTCCTCGGCGAAGATGACGGCGCACGCCCCGTCGGAGCGTGGGCACATGTCGAGAAACTTCACGGGATAAGCCAGCATCGGTGAGTTCATGACGTCCTCCACCGTGACGGCCATCCGGTTGTGGGCATACGGGTTGTTGAGCGCGTTGTTACGGTCGCGCGTGGCGACGATCGCCGCGTCTTCCTCGGTGGCCCCGTAGGCGGCCATGTACATCGAGTACTCCGTCGCGAGCGGCCCGATGGCCCCGGCGAAGGCGTCGCGCTCCAGCACCGGGTGCGCGCAGGTAGCAATGGCCGCGGTCGTGTCCGACTCCGAGTTCTTCTCCCAGCCTACCGCCAGGACCATGTCGAACATACCCGAGGCGACGTGGTAGTAAGCGCTTGCCGCCACCGTGTTGCCGGTGGTCCCTCCGGTAGTCAGCTTGAATACGGGCTTCATGAACGATCCCAGGCCGTCGGTCGCCCAGTTGTCCACGTAGTTTATGTTCTCGAAGTGGTCCATGTTTCCGATGACGCATGCGTCGATATCCTCATTCGAAACTTGAGCGTCGTCGAACGCGCGCGTCACCGCCTCGGCGATCAGCTCCACGCCCGAGGCGTCGAGCCGCTTGGACGCGTGATGCGTCTGTCCCACTCCGATAATCGCCACTCGCCTTCCCATGGCACCTTCCTTATGTCGAAAAACCACGGCCTTCAGGAAAACGAGGTTATTCTAACCCATCTCACGCCGAATAGGGGCCCGGCTCGCTCGACAGCCGGGAAGCGGTCGAGCACCGCGCGGAGAACCGGCCGCGTGGTTGCGCGATTCTCGCGCCCCCATGTAATATTCACGCATAGCATTTCATGTGGCCGTCGGACAATCCGGGAAGCGGGGCGCGGGATGGCAAAGCTCAAATCTTGTGGAACGTGCGGTGTACCCACTCGTGTCGGGAAAGGGCACGTCTGGAACTCGAACGGCACGATGGTCCAGCGCTCCGACCGGGACCATCGCATGATCTTCTTCGACAGCGACAGCATTACCGCGCTTTTCTCCAACATCGAGAACCTCATAGGCGTGCCGATTGAGAAGATCGTGATCGAGAGCAAGGCGCGCGCCACCGAGGCGTACATCAGCACCATGATCAAGGGCGCCAAAGGACAGATCGCCAGGGTCATCGGCCTGGAGCGCATTATCCGGAAGGTGGTGGAGCAGGGCAGGCTGCTCGGGTACGGGGACATCAACGTCAGGGAGTTCGACTGGAACGAGGCCTACATGATCTGCGACATCGCCAACCCCTACTCGCTTCCCCTTTTCTGCGGGGACCTCAAGGGCGCCCTCCAGGCGATACGCGGGCTCGAGGGGGATGTCAAATACGAGAAGACCGGGCCTGACTCTTACCGGATAAAGGACTCGAGACGCCTCGACGCGACCGGCCTCGAGGAGAGGCTCATGCCCGGGTCGGTGCCCCTAAAGCCGGGCGACGTCCTCTACCATAGCTGCCCGGTCTGCAAGGCGCCACTCGAGATATCACGGTACAAATGGGACGTCGAGGCCGGCACGATAACGCAGGAGGGCACCGGCATCAGGTACGCCGTCTTCGGCTCCGCCGGCCTCCAGGTGATACTGGACGAACTCGAGAGGGAACTCGGGGACACCATCCCTGCGACCATCGTGGAGGCTCAGCGCATGCACGCCGCAAAGATACTGGGCCCCCGTTACAAGTCGGTCGGCCGGGAAGACATCCGCAACTGGCTCGCCTTTCAGGGGCTCGGCAACCTGGTGGCGCTCGACGAAAAGGATGGCGGAGGGTACCGGGTGCGCATCGAGAACCCGGCGATCCCTCTCCTGCTCGTGGGGACCATCTCGGCCCTCTTCGAGCTACTGAGCGGCGGGCCGGCCGACATCGAGTGGGACGTAGCCGCCGACGGAGACCTGAGCGTCAGCGTGATGCCGTCAGGATAGACACCGGTCGCCTCAATTGCCCAGTTTGTTTTCCTTGAAGTATTTCTCCGCCTGCTTCTCGGCGTTCAGGCATTCCTGGAGCTTCCCTATGGACTCGCTGGTCAGGTTGGTGAGGTCGGCGGCCGCTTTCTCCTGCTCGGAAAGGGGCTTCCCCGCCGCTATGGTGTCGAGGAGTCCGCCGTAACCTTTCACCAGCGGTCGGAGGTAACCGGAGCTGTAGTCCCTCCATTGTTTTATCGCCGCCATCTTCAGCTTGACGTAGTCCTTGATTTTTTGCTCCACGTTGAGCTTCTGGATGGCTCCCGTCGCGGTAGACCATTCTTTCAAGGCTTCGTCGAGCGCTTCGACGTCGGCTTCGCGCGCGTCCACGAGTTGCCGCGCCTGTGTTATGGACGCGGCGGTCACCCCGGAACCCGCGAAAACCTGCTGCCATTCGTTCGGCAACGCCTTGAGCCTGGCCATTATCTCCTCTGCTTGATGCTGGTGCGCGTTCGCCTGCTCCAATTTCTTGTTGGCTTCATCCGTCTGAAGCCCGCAACCGGGCAGAAGCGCGAGCGAGGCAACCAGGGCCACCACCAGCATAAGGAGCACTCCCGGCCGCGCGTGCCTCCCTGTTCTCAACTCATCTGCCAAGCTTCTTCTCCTTGAAGTAAGCGTTCGCTTTCTCGTGGAGTTCACTCGCCGTCTTCGCCTGCTCTCCGGCTTCGAGCTCCAGCGAGTCGATTCGTTTCTCCATGGTCAGAACGGACTCGAGCGTGGCCCCCTCCAGGAGACTGCTGATGGCGCTCAGCCTCATGTCCATCGCCTCGAGCTCGGTCCCCAGGAACCGCTCCTGCTCCTCGAGTGCCTCCAGCTTCATGTCCGCGTACGTCTTCATCTCACTGCTGACGCTTTGTTCCTTGATGGCGGTCACGGCCTTGCCGGCGGCCTTCACCTCGGCGAGCGCGACCTCCTCACTCTTCCGGGCCTTCTCGAGGAGCTCTCTGACCTGACGGGCCGTTTCCTCGCCGGCCCGGCCCGTCAACAGCGATTGCCAGCCGGCGTTGAACTCCTTGAGGTTCCCGACTTCCTCGGCAGCCCTGGCGAGGTGCCGGTTGGATTCCCGGATGAACCTGTCGGCCTCGGCGTTCGAGCCCCCCGCGCACCCGGTGACGACCGCGCAGAAAGCGACGGCCAGGGCGGCGGCGGCCAGCGGCGAGATGCCTTTCGCGGCCGCGCCCCACGCGCTCGTCGCGCGGAAGCTAGACGTCACGGTTCTCTCCGGTCACTTCCGCGAAGGCGGCATCCACGGCCTTCCGCACGCCCAGGAGCGCCTGCGCCTTTTCCGCTTCGCCGAACGAGTCGAGCACGTAATCGGCCGGGTCGACCCCTTCGGGCGGCCTGCCCACCCCTATTCGAACCCTCGCGAACCCGGATTCGCCGATTGCCTGCACCAGGGACGCGAGCCCCCGGTGCCCGGCGGTCCCGCCGCCCCGCTTCAACTTGACATCACCCAGTGGGATGTCGATGTCGTCGTGTATCACGAGGGTGCGCCCGGGCTCTATGCCGTAGCGCTCCATGACCGGGGCAACCGCCCGGCCGCTGAGGTTCATGAAAGTCTCGGGTTCGAGCACGAGGAACTTCACTCCTCCGAGAGATACGAGCGCGAGCCTCCCATCGGGCCACTTTCCCCGGGCTATCAGCTCCGAGTTCTCGACTATTGACTCGGCCGCCACGCGACCCAGGTTGTGTCGCGTGTATCGGTACCTGCGCCCGGGATTCCCGAGACCGACCACCAGCGCCACGCCCGTCCCGCCGACTGGAGCCCCTATGTCGGGCACCCCGCGGCGCTTCGAGCCGGCGCGACCGGATTTTCTATTCTTCGCCCTCCGCGGCGGCTGTCTCCTCGGCAGGTGCACCCTCCTCCTTGGCCGCTGCGGCCTCTTCCTCCGCTTCCTCCTCCTCTTCCTCCGCGATGAGGCGCGGGGCGAGGATCGTAAGGATCGTATCGCCGGGCTCGGTCAGCACCGTCACCCCGGACGGCACCTCGAGATCCGAGACCTCCCTGTGGTCGCCGATCTCGACGTTCCTGATGTCCACAAAGACGTGGTCGGGGACATCCGTGGGGAAGCATTCGACCTCGATTTCCCATAGGTTGTGCTGTAGCGTTCCCCCGGCTTTGAGGCCGACGGACTCTTCCTCGCCCGTGAGCGCGATCGGCACCTTCATCGTGACCTTCGTATCGCGCGCGACCTTGAAGAAATCCACGTGAAGAAGCTTCTCCTTGAACGGGTGCTTCTGCATCTCCTTGATCATGACCAGGTGATTGTCCTCCTGCTTGCCGTCTGTGACCTGCAGGTCCAGAAGGACGTTCGACCCCGCCTTGCTGGTGAGCACGTCAGCAAGGTCGTCTTTCTTGACGATCAGGCTCACGGGCTCGCCACCCTGTCCGTACATCACGGCGGGGACTTCACCGCGCGCCCGTGCTTTTCGCGCGGCGCTCTTTCCCGTCTCTACTCTCTTGACCGCCCGCAGCTTTAATTCCAACTCAGTTCACCACTCTCATCTAGCACTAGTTGTCCGCGCCCGCTATCTCGCTTACCGATTCCTCCTTGAACACCGCCGTAATGGTGTTCGCGAGCAGCGGCGCTATCGATAGTACGGTTATTTTATCAATCTTCTTCTCCGGAGGCACCGGCAGCGTGTTCGTGACCACCAGCTCCTTGATCTCGGAGATGCCTATCCGCTCCACGGCCGAGCCGGAAAGTATGGGGTGCGTGGCGCAGGCGTAGATCTCGCGCGCGCCGTGTTTCTTGAGCGCCGCGGCGGCCTCCACCATGGTTCCCGCCGTGTCCACCATGTCGTCTATAAGGATGGCGTTCTTTCCCTCCACTTCGCCGATGACGTGCATTATCTCGGCCACGTTCTTCTCGGGCCGCCTCTTGTGCATTATCGCCATAGGGGCGTGCAGCTTGTCGGAGAGCCGCTTGGCGACCTTGACCCTGCCGGCGTCCGGTGACACCACCACGGGGTTCTTGAGGTTCATCTGGACAATGTAGCTCGCCAGCAGCGGCATGGCCGTGATGTGGTCCACCGGGAAGTCGAAGAAGCCCTGTATCTGTCCGGCGTGCAGGTCCAGGGTCAGCACCCTGTCGGCGCCCGCGGCGGTAATGACGTCGGCCACCAGGTGCGAGCTGATCGGCTCCCTGGCGAGCGTTTTTTTATCCTGGCGGGAGTAGCCGTAGTAGGGCATGACCGCCGTTATCCGCTTGGCCGAAGCTCGCTTCAGCGCGTCGATCATCAGCAGGAGCTCCATGATGTTGTCGTTGACCGGCTCCGAGCAGGTCTGTATCACGAAGGCGTCAACTCCCCTGACGCTGTCGAGGAACCGGACGTATATCTCCCCGTTCGAGAAGCGTGACGTGTCCACGCGCCCAAGCGTCACGCCTATCCCAGTGGCTACCTCCTCGCCAAGCGCGTGGTGCGACGTGCCCGCGAAGACCATCAACCTCTTACGAGTTACCTCCCTCAAGACCGTACCTCCTGCTGTCGTTATCCGCGTCCGCCGGGATAGTTGTTTAACACTGCCTCTATTTCCTTCTTTCCCGTTTCATCAAATCGCGGCCCGCGGGGCCCACGTCATGAGCTTCACCGCAGGTCGTCGGGCCCTCGTTGTGCCCCGTCCCCGGAGAACGGCCCGACCCTCGTTCCCGGCGCTATCTCGCGCCCGTCGATCGCGGAGAACAGTATTTCGCACGAGTCCCCGGCCCTGGTGTCGTTAAGCGACACGCACGGGCCGATGCGGCAGCCCGTCCCTATCCTCGTGCGCCCCGTCGCGAAGACCATGGGCAGCATCTCCGTTCCCCGGCCCACTTCGACTCCGTGGTCCAGGTAGACGCTGGAGGGGTCGGGCATGTTGACGCCCCCGGCCATCAAGCGCGAGTTGATCCTGCCCCTCATCACTGCCGCGACCTCCGCGAGTTGCTCCATGTCGTTCACCCCGAGCACTTCCTCGGGAGCGCCCTCCACCGCGACCACCGGCACTCCGCCGGCCGCGAAGGAGCCGACGACGTCGGTGAGGTAGTATTCGCCCTGGGCGTTATCCGTACCCAGGGACCCTAGCCCCCGCTCCAGGGCGCTCCTGTCGAAAACATAGGCGCACGAGTTGACCTCGCGGACGGCCCGCTGCTCTTCGGTCGCGTCGACCTCTTCCACTATAGCCTCGACCGAGCCGTCGGGGCGCCGGATTACCCGCCCGTAGTTATAGGGGTCTTCGAGCCGCGCGGTAAGCACCGAGGCCGCGGCCCCCGAGCGGCGCCTTTCCGCCACGAGTCGCTCCAGCGTCTCCGGCTTGATCAAGGGCGCGTCGCCAGGCAGGACCATGACCTCCGTGAAGGACCGGTCCATGTCCTCGAGCGCTACCATGACGGCGTGACCCGTCCCCTTCTGCTCGGCCTGCAGGGCGTACCGGCAGCCTTCACCCAGGGTCCCGGTAACCGCCTCGGCGCCCCTGCCCACCACGATCGCGATCTCACCGCACCCGAGCCGGCCCGACGCCTCGAGGACGTAGCCCACGAGTGGGAGCCCGCAAACCCGGTGAAGCACCTTCGGCGTCTCCGATTTCATGCGCTTGCCCTTGCCCGCAGCCAGTATGACCGCGGCGAGAATTTCGTTACCCATTGTCATCCGTCGTTCCATTTCCGGCTTGGGCGACTGGGGGAATCCTTCCCCCGCCACCCCCCTGAGGTTCGAATCCCGCCGGTGTCCTCG
>CAZAIS010000071.1:0-9286 GCA_964485255.1 uncultured Acidimicrobiales bacterium
CTCCTGAGTCCTTGTTCTTTACCTCTATCTTTGCTCCACTGCAAAGCTTTGTCATAACCACCGCCGCCGTGGGCGATTTCGACAAGGACGGGCGCGTTGAGTGCGCCGTCGGCACCGGGGGCGAGTCCGGCTCCGGCACGTTCTACGTATTCGATTGCTGCGCCAGGACCGCCGCGCGGAAGAGCGGTGTTGACGCCCTGCCGTGGCCCCAGTTCCGGCGCGTGGCGCAGCACCTGGGGGCCATACCAACCGGGAACGAGCCGCCCCCGCCGCCTCCGCCGGCGAACTTCCACGAGTACATACTCCTGATGAACCCGGGCAACAGGATCGCCAACGCCAAGATCGAGTTGATGAACGAAGAGGGTGACAAGAGGACGGTCAAGATGACGGTCGCGCCGTACTCGCGTTCGACCGCGTTCATCAACAAGTACATGTCCGGCTGCGGGGTGAGCGCGAGCGTCACCTCGGACGTCGCGATAATATGCGAGCGGTCCATGTACTTCAATTTCCAGAACAGGTGGCAGGGCGGCACCGATTCGGCGGGAGCCACCTCGGCCTCCAGGGCCTGGTACCTGGCGGAGGGTTACACCGCGCTCAACTTCGACGAGTTCGTGCTCGTGCAGAACCCCGGGAAGCAGGCCGCGACGGTTAACATGTCGTTCATGAGAGAGGGGCAGTCCACCTGTAACGCGTCATTCAGGATGAAGCCGGAGAGCCGGTTCACCCTCAACGTCAAGGACGTGCCGGGCTGCGAGAGCGCGTCGGTCTCGACCAAGGTCGAAGCGACGGTGCCCGTCATATGCGAGCGCTCCATGTACTTCAACTACAACGGGTTCATAGGGGGGCACAACTGCGGCGGCGTCACCGAGACGGCCCGTAACTGGTACCTGGCGGAGGGTTATACCGCCCAGAGCTATGACACCTACGTGCTGGTGCAGAACCCCGGCTCCCGCCCGGCGAACGTAGTGCTCACGCTCCTGAGGAAGGACGGCTTCACCGGGACGGTCGGCTTCCGGCTCGACCCCCAGAGCCGCAAGACGGTGAGGCTCGACGACGTCCCGGGCTTCGAGGCGGCGGAGGTCTCGACCCAGGTGTCCTCCAACGTCGGGGTGATAGCCGAGCGCGCGATGTACTTCGACGCGGGAGGCCGCGCGGGGGGCCACGACTCGGTCGGCACCAGCCGCCCCGCGGCGCAGTGGTATCTCGCCGAGGGTTACACCGGCGGGCAGTTCGACGAGTACGTGCTCGTCATGAACCCCGGGGACAAGCCGGTCAAGGTCAAGACCACCTTCATGCCCAGCAAGGGAAGCCCGGTGGCCAGGATGGACACGCTAAAGCCGCACTCGAGGTTCACCATACACGTGGACGAGCAGCCCGGCCTGGCCAACGCCGAGGTGTCCACTCTGGTGGAGGCCATGGGTGACGGTGAGGTCATCGCCGAGCGCGCGATGTACTTCGTGTATAACGGCATATGGGCCGACGGTCACGCGGCCTCCGGGATAAGCGAGGCGTCGACCACCTGGTATTTCGCCGAGGGCTACACGGGAATCTAGCCCGCCGGCAGGCCCGCGAGCTCAGTAGGCCGGGGGGAGCCTGCCTCCTCCGTGGCGCATGTAGCGCCTGCGGGCCAGGTAGATCGTGACGCAGAAGAACATCATCCACAAAACGGTCAGGATCACTGATTTCACCCCGGCGGGGTGAAACAGCGGGAACACGAAGAGAAGGAACCTCTTGACCGCGTTGTTCCCGAGGAAGTGCGCGAGGAATATGTTGTCCGTGTTCTCCATTCCGTAGGTGCCCACCATGAACCTGAACGCCCACACGGTTGTCACTATCTGGTAGAGGCCGAGAAGCCCCGCCGCGATCCAGGCGGTCCTGGTGCGCACCCTGTCCAGGAAAAGGGCGACGCATACCAGGAGGAGCGGGGCAAGCGGCACCAGGTACCTCTGGACGGGCGCGGCACCCCCGTTCCATGACTGGAACACTCCCAGGACGAGCGTGTGGAGCCCGATGCAGACCGGGAAGAACGCCCACCACCTCTCCCACTCGAGCGGCGTCTTCTGGCAGACGAGCCCGTGGCCGAACAGCGCGTACACGGGGGCGAATATCAACAGTCCCCAGGCCCTGTCCAGGTACAGGCCGCCGATGCCCCACACGGAGTTGGTTCCCCAGTAGCCGCCCTGGAACTTGCTGCCGCCCGAGGCGGTGAGTCCCTGCGCCAGCTTCCACCCGAAGGCGACGTTGGTAAGGATGAGCAGCAGCAGCAGGCAGCCGGCCGCGGGAGCGGCCAACGTGGCGAGCGTCCTCAAGTCCCTGTCCGGCCGGACCATGAAGAAGAGGATTACGAAGGCGATGGTGATCGCTATGAACTTGGGGTGGAACAGCAGGACCGCGCCGGCGCAAAACCCGAGGACGCCCGCGTGAAGGCGCCTGCCCGACTCCTTGAGCCGCCAGGCGCTCCACAGGCCGAGCGCGACCAGGAACACCGCCGCGGTCTCCGGGTAGATCAGCCTCGAGTAGAAGAGCAGGGGATAGGTGAAGAAACCGAACAGCGTCACGCCGGCGGCGACGCCCCGGGAAGCGAAGCGGTCGGTGACCAGGAAGGTCAGCAGGGCCGCGATACTCATCAGGACGATCATGGTCATCGCCGCGCCCTCGTACCCGAAGACCCAGAACCCCGGCAGCACCACCAGCGAAAGGAAGTAAGGGTGCGTCGAAACGTAGCGGCCGCCCTTGCCGCGGGCCACGTGTAAAAGCGTTATCTCCTGCTCGAAGTACGGCAGGTACTGCTTCGCCTTGTAGTTGTTCGCCAGGAAGACGTCTCCGTCGGAGAGGATGCTCTCGGTGACGAGCAGGTAGTGCGGCTCGTCTCCCTGGGTAGTGGGGGTCCCCTTGAACCTGGGGACCGTGAAGAACACCAGCGTGTAGACGATGAAGCACAGAAGGAAGATCACTATGCCAAGCCTCATCCGCCCCGGCAGGCGCATCCACCGGGCCGTTATTCCGGGGCGCGCGGGTTCGCGGGCGACGTCCGCCGCGGTATCGGCTGCTACCGTCTCTTGCATACCAGGACCAGGTCGAAGGCGCGCGAGGGTACGATTCTGCCCGCCCGCATAAGCGGGAGGTACAGCCGCTCGTGCTCCGGCTTGCCGAACAGTGAGACCATCATGTCTACGCGGAGCCCCGCCGGCCGGTACCAGTTGAGCAGGAGCTCGAGGTAGATGCCTTCAACCTCCAGCACCTCGAAGCCGGAGGCGAGAAGCATCGCCCGCATCCGGGGAAGGCTCATCTCCCTCACGTGCTCCGGGTGGACCGGCATCACCCTGCGGTTGGCCCTGGCCAGGAGCCTCTCCCGGTTCGGCGTGGTGAGTATGAGAGTGCCGCCGGCCGCGAGCACCCTGTGCCACTCGGCCAGGGCCTTCATGGGATCGCCGACGTGCTCGACGATCTCTCCCGCGTACACCACGTCGAACGATGAGTCGCGGAACGGCAGGTCCACGGCGTCCGAGACCCGCCAGTCGAAGGCCGGGCACAGGCCGCGCATCTTCTCGATCGCGGCGGCGTCGAGGTCACAGCAGGTGACGTCGAACTCCCAGTCCCGCGTTAAAAGGAAGAAGATGCTGTACCCGGAGCCCACGTCGAGCACCTTGTCGCCGGGCTCAATGAGTCGCTCGAACAACCTGCCCAGCACGCGGAGGCGCTCCTTGTGGAAGGCCAGGAAGAACGGGTGCTGCACCACGTACTCGTCCTGGTGGGACTCGGCCCGGTAGTAGCGCTCGAGAGCTTCCGTGGACTCGACCTTGAACGGTAACTCCAGGGCGCGATCCCCGCAAGATACCCGCAGGACCATCTGCGGCCTCACCACCGCGCCGTCCACGAGCTCGACACCGGTGAGGGACGCTTCGCCGCCTTCTCCCCGCAGCCGAAGGGATATCCCCTCGCCGGGCGCGGCAGTCCAGTCTATTTCCACTCGAGCCGGCCCCGGGTCCGCCCCCGCGAAAGTCCACGTTCCCAACAGGTCCGGACGATCGCCCGCGCAGCTCAACGAAACCTCCAGCCCTCCCGCAATGCCGGGCCAGTCGGGAAGCCGGACGTTCAACGAGGAGTCCGCCGACACCGATTCCTGCCCGCTCACGCCGAGCCCCCCGTTACGCGGGCGAGCGCGCTTCTAAGCCCCTCTCTGACAGCGTCCGGCGCGAAGGCCTCGAGCCGCTCGCGCTGGGAATCAACGACGGCGGCCCGCATGGCCCCGTCAGCCCGGAGCGCCTCCATGAGCTCGCCGACCATCGGGAAGTCCTTACGGTTGAAAGTGAGCCCCGCACCCCGCAGCGTGAACGGTATGGCCGTGCTGGAGTAGGCGATAATCGGCAGGTCGAACGCCATGCTCTCCACCATGGGCACGGCGAATCCCTCGTGTTCGCTCATGGACAGGTAGAGGTCGGCGTCTCGGTAGCACGCCGCCAGCTCGGCGTCGCTGACCCTTCCCGTGAAGTGCACCCTTCCCCAGAGGCCGAAGGAGTCCACGAGCCACTGGAGCCTGGCGTCGTAGGCATCCACCCACTTCGCCCCCACGATGAAGAGGTCCGAATCCGAGTTGACGCACCGGTTGTAGTAGAAGAAAGCCCTCAGCACGTCCTCAATGCGCTTGTTGGGCACCGTCCGGCCCACGAAGAGGACCTTGAAGGAGCCCGCGTGTCCCGCCATCGGGCCAGGCCCGCGCGCGGCCTCGCGCAGGCCCTCGAAGTCCACGAATATCGGAAGCACGCCGGTCCTTTCCGCGTCGAAGCCGGACTCGACGAGCTCGAGTCTGTTGAACTCGGAGTCTCCCAGCGCGAGATCGCAGCCCTCGAGCCGTGGAAGGAGCTCCCGGCCCAGCCTGCAGAAGGCGGCCGCCCCCCGATCGTACGGCTCGAAGAACTTCGGGGGGGTGATGTTGTGATAGACGAGGATGCGTCGCGCGCGGGACTCCAGGTATTTCGTGTAGTTGGCGCAGTAGACCGAGTAGTGGTATATGAGCACGTCTTCGGGCGCGTCCCCGCCGGGGTCGTACTCCCCGTCGGGGCGGGCGACCTGCCTGCCGTACTCGTCGGACGTGTTGGTGAAGACCTCGTTGACGTAGCCCCACCCGGAAAGGGCGCGGGCTATCTTCAGGACGTGGTTGCTGACCGCGTCCCCGAACTCGACGCGCGTGCATAGCTGCCTGATCTTCACGGGTTCCTCACTCCAAGGGCCTCGAAGAGGCGCCTGATGACCGAGTCCCAATTATACTCCGTCTCGACGTACGCCCGCCCCGCCGCGCCCATCCGTGAGGCAAGGTCCGGGTCCTCCAGCAGCATCGAAAGCGATTCCGCGAACTCGTCGTACGTTCCGAATGCAAAGCCCCCGCCGCCGGCCGCCACGTGCCCGCGGGTGACCTCGCAGTCCCGGTGCACCAGCGCGGGCTTCCCGGCGAGCCATGACTCCAGGAGCACGATTGAGAGGCTCTCGTTGACCGAGGGCTGGCAGAAGACAGTGGAGGCGCGGTAACCGTCCCACTTCTGCTGCTCGGTCACCCGGCCCAGGTCGAAGACCAGGTGGGAGACCTCGGCAGGGACCGCCACGTCTCCCGCGCCCATCAGGACCAGTTTGGTCCGTGCTCCCGGCTCGGTCGTGAAGCGGTGAAAGTAATCGACGAGCAGCGGCGTGTTCTTCCCCGGCTCGCGCCTGCCGGCGTACAGCACGAAATCCCCCCTGACGGGCGTGCGGTCGCGGAAGGCGGCGGGGTCGCCCTTCAGGGGGCGGAAGCCCATGCCGACGACCGGCCCCGGGTCGCTCACCCCGAGAAGCCGGGCCGCGAAACGGCGCTCGGCCCCGCTGTTGAACATGAGGCCCCGGACGCCTTCGAGCATGGCGGCCACCGGCGGCATGTGGGCGTAGACCTCGTCGTGCAGGCAGGGGATTATGTAGGAGATTCGCGGCTTTATCCTGGAGCCCAGGAAGGTGGTCCCGAAGAGGTACGGAAGGAAGATCAGGTGCGTGTAGCCGTCGCATCGCCGGATGTGCTCGAACAGGTCGTCGCTGTATATCACGCCGGAGAGCCAGGCTTCCTGCTCCCGGACGTCCAGCGCCTCCCCCCGGGCGACGGCGGTCGCGACGCGAGCCATGCCCGGCTCGGAAAGCCGGCTCCGGGCGCCGAAGCGGATGACCTCAACTCCGTTCAGGGTCGTCGCGCCGGCGGGGTAGTGGTCCTGCCAGGTATGGTGGTCGAGCGCGCGCGTCGCGAGCGCGGTCACCTCGAAGCCCCGCGCGGCAAGCTCCTCGGCGGTGCGGCGGGCGAGGTCCTCGGCTCCGCCCACTACCTCCTCACCGTACCGGGGCACTATGAAAGCCGGGTGGAACCGGGCCGCGGGAGAGGAGGCGCCTGGCAACGGGCTCACCATCAGGGCTTGCGGGCGGTCGCGACGTACCCGCCGGACTCCGTCGGCTTCACCACGGCGACGTCGCCGAAGCCCGCCATCGACAGCGCTTTTAAGACCGTGGCGTCGGAGCACCAGGCCGGGCCCGGCCCCCCCTGCGCGAACCCCTGGACCGCGACGGCGATGCGGCCGCCGGTCGAAAGGACCAGGTAGGCCCGGCGCGCCAGCGCGATGAGAGCCTCGGGGCGCAACCAGAAGGACAGCTCGCTCACGAGGATCGCCGGACGGCTTGCCTCGTCGAGCTGCCCGAGAAAGGATAGCGGCGCGGTAAGGGTCGCCGTCGATCCGCCCGGCTCGCCCTCGTCCCACGCCGATCCCCCCGAAACCCTGAACACGGTCAGCGGGCTCGATTCGAGCGCCTCGAGGACCGGGGTCGCGCACGGCCCTATCACGGTGACCTCACCGGCGCCGGTGAGGAAATCGGCGACGGCCGCCGCGGTCGCGGCCGCCTCCCCGCCCCTCAGCATGGCGCCCGCCAGGTCGCAGAGGTCCTGCTCGGCGGCGAGCTCCGACGCGCGCCGGGCCACTGCTTCACGCCGCACAGCGTCGAGGCCGCGTGCCGCGTGCCTGTTGAAGGCGGTCTGCTCCCGCTGGATCGGGCCCACCGCCACGCGCGCCCACAGCCTTGCGATACGCTTCACGAAAATTATCAGGGGCCGCAGGAGGCGGCTTTTCTCGGTTTCGACGGGGTAGGCCGCCGAGACTTCCCAGGAAGCCAGCGCGCGGCCGGCGGCGTAATCGAGCTCCGCGAGCGGCGCCAGTCCGCCGAGGGGCGCTTCGTCGGACAGCCTCTCCGCCAGGAGCGCTTCCACTTCACGGGAGAGAGCGCCGGACCTCCTGCGTGCCTCGACGCGGCGCGCGAGCTCTGCCTCGAGCGCCTCCTGGTCTATCCCCTCACCTTCGACCTTGAATTCGGGAGCCACGGGAACCTCCGGGAGAACCGCGGAAATACGGACGTGTAGGATTATACAACAGGCTTTCGGCGCGCGAAGGCGCGGGCGGCAGGCGGCCCCGGCGCGGCGGCCATATGTGCCATATGTTAGACTAACGTATCGTTCAGACCGACGACGGTTGCGTATGCTATGAAGATCCTTCTTACCGGCAGTAACGGACAGCTCGGCACGGATTTCCGGCTTGTCGCGGGAGCGGAGCACGAGGTAGTCGCGCACGACCTCGATCTCGACATCGCGGACCGCGCCGCGGTGGCCCGGCGGGTAGCCGAGGTGAGGCCGGACATCGTGCTGAACGCCGCCGCTTACACGAACGTGGACGGCGCGGAGTCCGACGAGTTGAACGCCTACCGGGTGAACGCGCTGGGGCCACAGAACCTGGCGCTCGCGTGCCAGTCAGCCGGCGTTCCCATGATGCACGTTTCAACCGACTTCGTTTTCAGCGGTGAAGCCGAGGAGCCGTACACAGAATATGACGCTCCCGACCCGAGGGGCGTGTACGGCAGGAGCAAGTACGCGGGAGAGCAGCACGTGGCCGGTCTGCTCAACCGCTTCTACATCTGCCGGACGTCCTGGCTCTACGGCGTGGGCGGCCACAACTTCGTCAAGACAATGCTCGAGGCGGGCAAACGGCGCCCGGAGGTGCGCGTCGTTGACGACCAGGAGGGTTCACCGACCTACTCGCGGGACCTGGCTTACAAGCTTCTCGAGATCATGGAGTCCGGCGCGTTCGGCGTCTACCACCTGAGCAACGAGGGCAGCATAACCTGGAACAGGTTCACCAGGGACATTTTCGAGATCGCGGGGATAAAGACCCCGGTGCTGCCCGTAAGCACGCGGGAGCTTGCCAGGCCCGCCCCCAGGCCGCGCTACTCGACAATGAGGGGGCTCGCCCTCGAGCTGCAGGGGATCGCCCCCATGCGGCCGTACCGCGAGGCCCTGGAGCAGTTCATCCTTCGCGACCTGCCCGCCTGGGAGGCTTCCCCGGAGGGCGACCGTTGAGGTGCCTCCACGTGATCCACAGGTACTGGCCGGCGCGTGGCGGCTCGGAGAGGTTCTTCGAGGAGATCAGCGAGAGGCTGGCCGCCGACGGCAACCGCGTCACCGTATGGACCACCGACGCAATTGACATACAGCACTACTGGCTCCCCGGCAAGGAGCGAATCGGGATAGCAGACGAGGAACACAACGGCGTTCGGATACGGCGGTTCGACGTGAAGCGTCTCCCGAAGCACGCCCAGGCCCTGCGGGTGCTGGAAAAGATCCCCGGGCTGGGGCCCAAGAGCGTGTTCTCGTTTCCGTCGCCGATGGTGCCGGGGATGCTGAAGACCGCCAGGGGCGGCGAACAGTTCGACATCGTGCACGCGACGGCCCTCCCGTACGACTCGATACTCTATTCCGCGTACGTCGTCTCCAGGAGGCAGGGGATACCGCTCGTATACTCGCCTTTTTTCCACCTGGGGGAGGAGGGCGAGGAGGACGTGCGGCGGTTCTATACGCGAGGGCACCAGATGAAGCTCGTAAAGAGCGCCGACAGGGTGCTCGTCCAGACGAATATCGAGCGCGATTTCCTTCGCTCCAGCGGATTCGCGGAGTCTCGGATGCTGCTCTTGGGCATGGGTATCAACCCCGGCGAACTCGAGGGCGGAAACGGCGAGCGGTTCAGGAAGAAGCACGGCATAGCGGGACCGATTGTCTGCTACATAGGGCCTCGCACGTACGACAAGGGAACGTTTCACCTGGTCGAGGCCATGGAGAAGCTCTGGGCGGGAGGAGACCCTTCCACCCTCGTCCTGGCGGGGCTGGACATCGAGGACTTCAGGCGCTACCACGAGAGGTTGCCCGAGAAGGTCAAGTCCAAGTGCCTGATGCTCGATTACA
>CAZAIS010000072.1:0-9215 GCA_964485255.1 uncultured Acidimicrobiales bacterium
CGGGCTGTTCGAGCGGCGGTACCGAGGCCGAATACCGGCAAAAGGAGCAACTCGCGCGCGAGGCGGTCTGGAGCGACATAAGCGCGGGGAAAGCGTGCGGCGCGAGGGTCGCCGTTCCGGTTGACGGCGAGCTGGTTTACGCCGAGGGCATCGGGCCAGCAGACCGCGCGGACGGCACCCGGGTCGACGTGAACACTCTCTTCAACATGGGCTCGGTCAGCAAGACGTTCGACGCAGCGGCGCTGATGGTGCTGGTCGATAAGCGCAAGGTCGACCTCGACGCGCCGGTCACGAAGTACCTCCCGGAGTTCAAGATGCAGGACCCGCGCTACAGGGACGTCACGGTCAGGATGATGCTCTACCACACCTCGGGGTTCCCGGGCACGGATTATGCGAACAACATGGGGTATGCATTCAACAAGCCCGTCTACAGGGAAACGCTCGAGTCCCTGGCCGGGGCGCAGCTTAAGGCGGCGCCGGGTTTCAGCGCCCCGTACTGCAACGACGGCTTCACGACAGCGGAGATGATCATCGCCCGCGTCGGCGGCAAGCCGTTCCTGGATTTTCTGGCGGAGAACGTCACGGATCCGCTTGGCCTCGGCTCCGTGGGTGCCAGCGTCGGGTAAAGGCCGGACGCCGGCATCTGCAAGTACTACCAGTCGAACACTGGTTACCCGGTCCCCCCCGAGATCCTCTCGATCTACGGGGCGGGGGGCTCTCATCGATCGCCACCGACCTCGTCCTGTTCATGGACAGCTTCTCCAGGGGCGGAAAACGCGTACTTTCGCAGAAGTCCATCGACGAGATGACCACCGCCTCGCCTTCGCAGTTCGCCAGGGACTCCATGAGACAGGCCGGTATAAACCCGGAGTTCAACTACGGCCTCGGGCTCGACTTCACCGACGTACCCGGCTACAAGGCAAAGGGGATAAAGGTCATCGGCGAGGGCGGCGACTCCGACGACTACCACACGATGATACTCTCGGTGCCCGACAGGCGCATATCGGTAGCGGTGATGGAGGCGGGCGGGTCGGCCCAGCCGGCGGGCACCGCGTACGACCTCCTGGACAGCGTCCTCGAGGCGAAAGGCCTGATGAAGAAAGAGCCCGGGTCCCTCGTGCCTCATGTGCCGCAGCCACTTCCGGCCGACTACGCGAAGCACGACGGCTACTACGGCAGCGAGGACACCAGATCCAGAAGGTCGACTCGCCCACGCATGCAGGTATGGTCTGCGACGTGACGCGCGACCAGACCGAGCTGAACCTCTTGACCAGGGACGGGCAGAGAGTTGTACCCCAGGACCTCCCCGGAATGTCCCACGAAGCCCGTGCCGCTCACGGTTAATGTCATTACCGATGACAAGAGTTCGAAATACGTCCACGATGGGGAGCCAAACCACAATGCAGAGTACGGAATGCCAACATAGGCATTGCAGTTTCGCGAGTTTGGAAATCAGGATTATTCTATGTGACAGCCCCTGGCCAGGGCTTGATGTCTTGAAGTTCGTCGGCCAACTCCTTTTCTGCTACCTCTGTATCATGGGAAACCTGCGCCCGCAACCAATAGCCGTCCGAGAGGCCGAAGAACCGACATGGGCGTAGATCCGTATCGGCCGTGATTGAGCGTTTGCCAGCGACAATCTCGCTGATCCGCTTTAAATCGATCAACAGCAAGGTTACGTCTGTTGATGACTACCTCAACAAGGTCCAGGATATCGGCGGATGCTATTCTGGCAGCCCCGCCCACTTTCCTCACGCAGGTTTGCATCACTTCAGTTAACTGCACTTAACAAATGTTGTATAGAACAACAGGAGTAACGCCCCATGGAGCCCCAAAGCCCCGATCCGCGTGATTTCCGTGGTCAGTGAGCACTTCTGATAACAATTGTTAGCTAGAGTGATACAAAGCTGCGGGGCCATTACAGGTTTTCATGTCTAATCCAGTCATCTACACGAAAGGGCTGCCTGATTCCAGTGAACAAGTGCGCGCCATTACCGGGTTTCATGCCTGGTATAGTCGTCCAACTCGGCCGGGAACCGTGCTTGCGACCTGCCCACGGGTTTTTGCGGGGATCCGGAGAAGTCAACGGGGGCGGAACGAATCCGCCCCCGTCTTTCTACAGCCGGCTTTCCCGATCCCCTCGACACTCGAAGCCGTCGTGGCATTTCTGCCCCGTAATTCCTACCTATGCCGGCGCGTGTTTACAGATCCGACCTGTTCGCTACAGCATTAGAGCTCCAGGTAGGAGGCGGCGAAGAGGGTCTCCTCGTGGAAGAGCTTGACCGTCTTCTTGATAGCGAGTTGGAGCGGGTCGTTCAAATCGAGCTCGCCTTCCTTGTGGCCTTCGGCTATTTGGACGAAGTCGTACTCCGGGCTCTCCATGCGCGCGACCGCCATCAGCTTCTCGTCGTTCGGATCAACAATTGCAGCGTCCATCCCGTTCCCCATCAGGGCGGCGAGGTATATGCGGTTCACGAACTCGGCGTTCTCGGTGGTCAGGCCGCACTTGTTGCTGACGTTGGACAGCCCGCAGACGAGATGCGGTTTATCCGGCAGTTCGGAGAACATCCTGGTGGCGTCCAGAAGCGCGTGCACCTGGTCCTGGGCGACACCGATGGGCAGCACTATCGGGTCGATCCAGTAATCATCATGACCGATGCCCGCCGCCTCGAAGGCCATCATGAGGTTGTATCCGTTCGTGACGCGCTCCTCGGCGTCACGCGGAACGCCCGCCTCGCTGGTGCACAAACCTATCATCTTGGCCTTGTACTTGATGGCAAGGGGGATGAGCCTGTCCATGCGCTCCTGTACGCTGGAAATCGAGTTGACGATCTTGGGGTTCTTGCCCACCTGGAGACCCGCCTCCATCGCGTCCATGTTCATGGTGTCGAGCGAGAGCGGAAGGTCCGTAACCTCTTCTATCGTCTCGACCATCCACTGCATGAGCTCCGGGCCGTTCTTCGTTGCCGGCCCGAGGTTGATATCTATGCAGTCGGGCTTTCCCTCGAGCTGCGTCGTCACCATCTTCTGGATCGGACCCTTGTCGCGGGCGTTCATCGCCTCCTTGATGCTCGTCGTGATCACGTTCACCTTCTCGGCAATAATGTACATCGCTACCTCCTTGCCATCTCCCTTTGCTTACTCACACTTGAACGCCGCGCCCGATCGCGGACTCAACCATCTCGTGCGCGAAATACGAGCTTCGCACCAGAGGACCGGCGGCCACCGCCTTGAATCCGATGGACGTCGCTTCATCCTTCAGGACGTCGAACTCGGAAGGTTCCCAGTAGCTCGCCACCGGCACGTTTCCCTCCGCCGGACGGAGGTACTGCCCCGCGGTAACCATCGTGCAACCCGCCTCGAGGAGGTCGGAGAGCAGCTCACTGACCTCCTCTCGCTTCTCACCCAGCCCGACCATGAACCCGCTCTTGGCCGGAAGGCCCTCTCCGGCCGCCCGGGCCAGCACCGCGAGCGTCCGGGTGTAGTCCGCCCCGGGCCTCACCTTGCGGTAGAGCCGTGCGACGGTCTCGACGTTGTGGTTGAAAACGTCAGGCCCCGAGCCTATCACCGTGTCGACGTCTTTCTCTTTTCCGTCGAAGTCCGGTACCAGGACTTCGACCGTCGCCCGCGGCAGCTCTTTCCTGAGTGCCGCCACGGTCGCGGCGAAATGCCCCGCGCCTCCGTCCGCCAGGTCGTCCCTGGTCACCGAGGTGACCACGACGTGCTTCAACCCCAGCTCGGCCGCTGCGAGCGCCACCCTCTCGGGCTCGCCGGGATCCGGGGGACCGCACCCGCCCGTGGGCACGGCGCAGAAGCCGCAATTCCTGGTGCACCGCGCGCCAAGTATCATGAACGTCGCCGTGCCTGCCGAGTAACACTCTCCCCGGTTGGGGCACTTCGCCCCCACGCAGACCGTGTTGATCCGTCCCCTGTCGAGCACACCCTCGACCTTCGCGACCTCGGGACCGCACCTCACGGGTCTGAGCAGCCAGCGGGGCATCCTTCCGCTAGAGGGCGAGTCCGCCTCCATGTCCGGGATACCTCCCCCGCATCTTCTCGGACACTTCCCCTGTCAGGGCCATGGCCCTGTCGGCCACCTCGACGGTCGCGGGTCCGAGCCCACACGACGGTGAGACCATCGACCGCGCCGCGATGAGTTCCCTGTCCATCCCCGCGCCCTGGAGGACGTCGAAGCCGCCCTCCAGCCGCGATACAAGCTCGTCGGAAGAGACCTCGAATACGCTCTCGTCCTTTGGCACTATCCCCCATGCCAGGGACCCTCCCCGCCGCAGGTGCGCCGCTATCTCGGCGCCGTAGGCCACGAAAGGCTCCATGTATTCATACGCGTCGAAGTGGACTATGTCCACCCCCGTCGCGAACACCAGGGACCAGTCCGTGTTTCCGCAACAGTGCACGCCCGTTACGTCAGCGCCGCAACCGGCCAGGCACTCCCCGATGTGGCCGATCACCTGCTCGCGGCTGACGCTTATCAGGGCGGAGCCGACAGAGTGCAGGTACGGTTCGTCGTAAAACATCACCACCGGCGCGCCGGGTGCGGCCTTCCGGAGCTCGCGTGCCTGCCACGCGCCCTTGAGGGTGAGCGCCTTGACGATCGCCTGCTCGAGGTCCGGGTTGTACAGGCTCGCCCTCCTGTCCTGGTCAGTCACCGTGAGCCCGAACGATATCGGCCCGGTGACGTGCCCCTTGACGAAAGGCCTGCCCGCGATCTTCCCGGCCAGCGTTCCTCCGAGGAACAGGTCCAGCCCCGCGGCATACTCACGCGTGATCGCGAACCGGTCGAGGTCCCCGTCTATCACCGCCTGGTAGAAGGCCTCCATTTCGTCCGGAAGCGACCCGTCCACCTCGAACCACACGCGCCCCGCGGCCACGTCCACCCGTATTCCGGGCATGCCCTCCGAGTACTGCGCGTACATGTTCTCCCTGAAGCCGAGAGCCGGCAACTGGGGCCAGGAGGCTATCTCGGGGAACGCCTCCAGCATCAATTCGGTGGCCTGCATGGCATCGGGATGCGGCAGGCTGCCAATAGCTATCATCGCGAACCACGGCTCGAATCTACTCACGGAAGCCCGACCCCTTCCACGCCCTCAATAGGCCTTCCCGCCAGGACCCGACATGAATCGAAGGGGCCGGCCCCGACTTTTCCCACGCTCACAGGGCGTTGATGTCCAGCTCCGCCTCTTCGAGAATCCTCGGCACTACGCCCTCTTTGCCGATGGCCATGATGTGCACGCCGTCAGCGAGATTCTCCTCGCGGATCCGCTTGATGTGCCGCGCCATGATCTTGATGCCCACGTCGATGCCTTTGCCCTTCTCGGCCGCCGACATCTCTTCGATCAGGTCGTCGGGAACGAAGACCCCCGGCACGTTCTTGTTCATGTACTTCGCCATGCCGGCAGAAGTCAGCAGAACAAGGCCCGCCTGCATCTTGATCGGGTACTGGCGCGCTATCTTCATGAACTTCGCGAAGTTGTCCATGTCATAGATCGCCTGGGTCTGGAACCACTGGGCGCCAGCCTCGACCTTCTTCTCGAACTTGATCAACTGCGGCTCGATCGGAACGGCCTCGGGCGTAACGATGGCCCCCTTGTAGAACTTGACCGGGGCGTTCATCTCGTTGCCGCCGAGGTCCTTGCCCTCCTCCATCGCCCGTATCATGTTGAGGAGCTGCACCGACTCGAGGTCGAACACCGACTTGCACTCCTTGTGGTCGCCCGTGGGCACGCTGTCGCCGGTCAGGCACAGCACGCTGCGGACCCCGCGGGTGTACGCGAACAGGATCTCGTTCTCGAGCGACATGCGGTTGCGGTCGCGGCAGGTAACCTGCAGGTTGGGCTCGCCGCCCCTCTCGAGGATTATGAGCGCCGTCGCCAGCGACGGGTACCTCATCACCGAACTCTGGTTGTCGGTGATGTTCATCGCGTGGACCTTGTCCTTGAGGAGGTCAACGTGCTCGATTACCTCCTCGATGTCGGGGCCCTTGGGCGGTCCTATTTCACCGGATACCAGGAACTTGCCCGACTCGAGAACCTCCTGGATCGAAGGCTTCGCGTTCTTTATCTTGAGCTCTTCCCACACTTTCTCCACGCTCATCCTACTCACCGCCCTTCTCGCGCTCGATCACAAGCCGACCGGGCTTCAGGACGGGGTTCCAGTTCTTCGGCGGCTGGTACTCTTTCATCTTGCTGAGCTTGCCTTCCTTCTCGAGCTGCTGGTAGATGAGGGTCCAGGCACAGTCCTTGTCGGGATCGACCTCGCATTTGCCTTCGTTCGTCCCGCCGCACGGCCCGTTGAGTATGCCCTTGTGGCAACGTGTCACCGGGCATATGGCACCCGTCATCTCGAGCAGGCAGTCGCCACAGAGGCGGCACTTCTCCTCGAACTGACCTATCCGCATGATGTTGCCAAGGAATACCGTGTCGTTCGCCGGAAATACGGGCTTCTCCGTACCGCTGCGGGCCGCCTGGCAACCCGCGCCGCATGACATAATGAGCAGCGCGTCGGCCTTCTCGATCTCGCCCTTGTGAGCGCGGAACTCCTTCTTGACGTCCAGCTCCTGGCAGCCCACCTCGGGGATGACGTTCCCGGTGACGTCCTTTCCCTCCGCCGTCAGCTTCTCCGTCATCTCCTTGACCTGGTCTTCCCCACCGGTCTCGCACGCCGTGGCGCACTCGCCGCAGCCTACCAGGAAGACGCTCTTGGCGCCCTCCAGCTCCTTGAGGATAGCCTCAAAGGCCTTCTGCTTGGTTATGATCATTTGATCCTCCTATACCTCCTTCGGGCTTACTTTCACGAGCTGGACGCGTAGTTGCGCAGGTAAGACGACAGGTCCGCCGCCTCGCGCGGCCCGATGAGGACCTCCCAGTCGGGGAGCTCCTCGTCCAGCTCGCCCGAGATCTGCGCCACGTAACCCGGGATGATGACCTTGCGGTGTGTAACCTTATCCAGTATCCCCGAGGTGTTGATGAATTTCGCGATGACGTCCGGTACGAACTTCCCCGCCGCCCAGGCTGTGAGCACCGACTGACCCTCTGAGTCGACAACGCCGAGCCACGCGTCGACCTTTGAGGCCTCTATCTCGCCTGAGACTATGAAGTACGTCAGAGAGAAGTTCGTGGTAACCAGGACTGGCGAGTCCGGCCCGGGGCTTCCTACCTCGTAGAACATGCTGTCCACGGCCATCGGCTTCTGGGGGTCGGTGTACACGTTCTGGATCTCCACCTGCAGCGGGTACTGCAGCCATGCCTGCGCGTCCGAGAGCACGACTATGTCAGCGTACTTGGCGATGTAGATGCCCGCGTACGCGCCCTGCAGGTACAAATCGTCGGTCTCCTCGGCGGGAAGCGCGATAATCGGGTACCCGAACGGCTTGAACTTGGCGTTGAGCGCGGCCCTCCTGATGGCGATGAGCGCCGCGAACGTGTCCTTGAGCGTTCGGGTGCCCGGATCCAGCACGAGGTCCTTCAGGCCCATCCCGGTGGCCTTCTCGGACAGCTCGGCCAGTCCCTCGAGGCCGTCTCCCTTGATGACCAGCGGAAGGCCCTTGTCCTTGGCGATGGCGCCCATGGCGTCCAGATTGGCCGCAGTCGCGCAGTGCAGCAGCGGGTTCTTGTCGCCGATGACCTCGAGGGCGGCCTTCATTACTTCCGGGTCCTCGGTCATCGGCATCAGCGCGCACTCGGTCATTCCCGCGACCTTGCCCGCGAAGTCCTTGAACTTGCCGGCGTCGCCCGACTCGCACTTGAGGCCGATCAGCTTCACCTCGAGGTGCTGGCCTATGCGGTCCCACTCGTCCGCGTTGACCTGGTCCACCTTCGCCTTCAGCTCGTCGTCGGAGAGAGCGTCCGAGACCATCACGCCCATTCCCGGAGGATTGACGAACCTCTTCTCGTGCCTGAATAGCACGAGTTCCTCTCCGGTCTTGAACTCCTTGGCCCCCTCACCAACAACAACTCCCTTGACCGGTGGCGCCGCCGCGTCCGCCAGGGCCGCCTTGGCCTCCTCGGAAACGTGCGGGCAATCCTCGAGCTTCGCCTGCCCTCCCGCGAGCTTCATCGCGAACGCGAGACAGGTGGGTAGCTTGCACTCACCGCAGTTCGTCTTCGGGAGCAGCTTGAAAATATCGAGACCGCTCAGTGCCATCTCCCTACTCCTTTCGTCCTGTCACGTATCGTACAGTGCCGTGTCATCTCACCCCGCGCTCTCCTTGCCTTCCAGGCGTTGGGAGGCGGGGGTCGTCTCCCGGTTACGCGAGCATCGGGTCCATCGTCAGCGCCGGGTGCTCCTTCTCGGTAAGGAACGGGAGGATATCCTCCTCGGTGACGCCGACCGTTTCGTCGGCTATCTTGTCGATGAAGTCCGGCGTGTCTAGTTCCTCAGCCCTCTTGTCGAGCTGATCCCGCAAGGTCTCCTTGAGCTCCTTGGGCATCCACACGATACGGTGGAACCCGCCGTCGGCGCTGATGAACTTCTTGGAGGTGATATAGACTTTCCCGATGCCCACGAAGCCCGGTGTCACGTTTCCGCCGCCGACCGACCCGGCGAGCGTAGAAAATGACATGCCGCAGGGTGTTTCCTTGCCGGTGAACTCGCGGTTGACTATCATCACGCCGTTGCATATCGGCAGGAACGCCACTATGCACTCGAAGCAGCCACAGGAGGTCATCGGGTCTTCCATCATCGTGTAGGCGTTGAACCTGTCAAGCTTCTGCCCGGAGTTGTTCCAGACGAACTCGTTGACGTTCTTCCACTGACCCTTGACCTCGTCGATGACTTCACCCTTGGGAATCGGCTGGTTGGGGCCGGTCGGGTCTATCTCGTAGGCCGCCTTGCAGTCGAGCCAGTTGTAGGCGCCGCAAAGGCCGAGACGCTCGGGCGTAACCACGCATACGTGGGTCGGAGCGAACGACTGGCACAGGGTGCACGAGTAGAAGATGTCGGTAGTCTCGTCTATCATGCCGGCGGTCCGCTCGTCTCGCACCTGGTACTTCTCACGTGCCTTCGCGAGCCACTCGCTGCACTTGTCCTCTTCGGTGTAAAGGGTGACCTCCACCTTGTCGACGATGGCGGGAAACTCGCCCAGCAGCTTGGCGTGCAGGATCTCCCCGTAGTCTTTTATCTTGAAGCCCTTCTGCTGGGCCTTCTTGCTTATCCTGGTCCAGACGATGTCGCGCTGGCCCATGTGCCAGATTCCCTCC
>CAZAIS010000073.1:0-9194 GCA_964485255.1 uncultured Acidimicrobiales bacterium
GTCGCCGCGGCCGATCCAGGTGAGGCCGGTTCCGTCGAGGTGACCGGTCTCGCTTACGACAGCCGCGTTGTCGAGAGAGGCGACGCGTTTTTCTGTATTAAGGGCCTTGTAACAGACGGGCACTTCTTCGCCGAGGAGGCCGCGTCACGCGGCGCGCGTGTGCTGTTCGTCGAGAGGGAACCGGAGGGAGAGATAAGAGGCGGCACCACGCTGGTAAGGGTGCCGGATACCCGGTTCGCGCTGGCACGCCTCTCGGCGAGATTCTACGGGAATCCTTCCTACAGTCTGAAGCTGGCCGGCATCACCGGGACCAACGGGAAGACGACGACAAGCTACCTGGCGGAGAGCGTTTTCACCGAAGCGGGCTACGTACCCGGATTGATAGGCACCATAGAGAACCGCGTGGGGGGCAAAGTCGAGCCGGTGACACGCACGACGCCCGAGTCGCTGGACCTGCAGAGGTTGCTCAGGCGCATGGTCGATGAGGGCGTGGAAGCCACGGTAATGGAGGTCTCGTCGCACGGGCTGGAGCTCCACCGGGCCGGTGGATGCGGCTTCGACGTGGTCGTCTTCACCAACCTGACGCAGGACCACCTCGATTTTCACATCTCCCTCGAGGAGTACTTCGGTGCAAAGAGGAAGCTGTTCGAGAGCGAGGACTTCGGTGAAGACAGGAAGGCCGCCATCAACATCGACGACCCCTTCGGGAGGAGGCTGATCGCCGAGACTCCGCTGCCGACAATATCTTTCGGGCTGGACGCAGGCGCGGACGTGACTGCCGAGGACGTCGCCGTTTCGTCGGCGGGCAATGAGTTCCGGCTCGTTCACAAAGGGGTGTCGAGGGATATTAAGACGCGATTGCAGGGTGGCTTCAACGTTTACAACTGCCTTGCGGCCGCCGCGCTCGGATTCGCGCTCGAGATCGACGGCGAGGATGTTGCCCGCGGCCTGCAGAACCTCGAGGGCGTTCCCGGGCGTTTCGAGAACATAGACTGCGGGCAGCCGTTCACCGCCGTGGTCGACTACGCGCACACCCCGGATGGAATAAGAAACGTCCTGGAGGCCTGCCGGGAGGTTGCGGAGGGACGGGTGATCATCGTCGTCGGCTGTGGGGGGGACAGGGACAGGTCGAAGCGACCCCTGATGGGGAGGGTCGCGGCGGAGATGTCGGACCTGTGCGTGATCACCTCCGACAACCCGAGGAGCGAAGACCCGGGCGCCATCATAGAGATGGTGCTGGAGGGTGTGCGCCCGTCGTTCGAGAGCAGCCGATACATCGTCGAAGTCGACAGGAGGTCGGCGATACGCAGGGCCGTGGAAGAGGCCGATGAGGGGGACCTGGTGCTGGTCGCAGGAAAAGGCCATGAAAGTGGCCAAATCTTTGCTGACAGGGTGATTCCATTCGACGATCGACAGGTCCTTCGTGAATGTCTCCGGGAGGTCATTGGTGAGGAGTATAAGCCTTGAGCGAATAGCCGAGGTCACCGGCGGTAAGATACACGGAAATCACTACGGCCTGACGGTTTCTCGGGTGAGCACGGATACGCGGGACATCTCCGGGGGAGACATCTTCTTCGCGCTGAAGGGGCCGAACTTCGACGCACACGAGTTCCTGGACGACGCGATGAGAGGTGGGGCGTGCGCCGCCGTGGTCGCGAGGCGCAATCCACTGTGGCGTGATTTTCGCCAGGGGAACCCTGGTTTTCCCCTGGTTTCGGTAAGAAACACCGAGCGCGCGCTCGGCGATTTGGCCGGAGAAGTCCGCCGCGGCCTGGAAATCACGGCCGTCGGAATAACCGGCACAACCGGAAAGACGTGCACGAAGGATTTCCTGGTCTCGATCCTCTCCATAGACAACCCTGTTTCAGCATCCAGGGAAAGCTTCAATAACGAGATCGGGATACCCATTACCATTTTCGGCGTCAGGGAAAAGGACCGCTTCCTAATCGCCGAGATGGGCGCCAGGAGGCCGGGAGACATCAGGAACCTGGCGGAGATGGTACTGCCGCGTGTCGGGATAATAACCAACGTCGGTCCGGGGCACCTGGAGTTGTTCGGAACCCAGGAGAAGGTGGCCGGCACGAAGGCGGAGCTCGCTCACTGTCTACCCGAGGACGGACACCTGCTTCTGAGCGACGGGGATCCGTGGACCGGGACGATAGCCCGGCAGAGCAAGGCGAGTGTCGTGCGGTTCGGCGGGGAACGCGCGGGTTCATACCACGCGGAACGAGTGAGCCTCGGCACGGGCGGGAGCCCTGTCTTCATTCTGCGCGGTCCCGGTTTCGAGGTGGACGTGAAGCTGAGGGCCGTCGGCAGGCACCAGGTGGAGAACGCGGTCGCCGCCGCAGGCTGCGCCCACCTGCTCGGCAGCTCCCCGGAGAGCCTGAAGAGAGGTCTGGAAAAGGCGATGCTGTCACCCTGGCGGACCGAGTGCATAAGGAGCGAGGCTGGATACACGATAATCAATGACGCCTATAACGCGAATCCCAGGTCGATGGAGTCCGCGCTCCTGACGCTGGTGGAGACGGCCGGTGGCAACAGGACCGTCGCGGTTCTGGGCGGCATGGCGGAACTCGGGCCAGCAAGCGATGATTTTCACAGGGAGGCCGGACGCAGGGCGGTCGAACTGGACGTCGACCTGTTGGTGACCGTGGGGAGGCGGGCCAGGATGATAGCCACCGGCGCGCGGGCGGCGGGGCTTCCGAGGGGAAGCATATTCCGTTGCGATGCCGCGCCCGAGGCGCTCGACCTGCTGTCGTGCATACTCGAGCCCGATGACGTGATACTGGTGAAGGCGTCCAGGGTCATGGGCCTTCAGGCGATCTCCGAGACACTGGCAAAGCCGGCGTTTCGGGGCGGGAAGCTGGTGGCCAATGTATAGGGTCCTGGGGGCGGCCTCGTTGGCGGGCTTCATCTGTCTCGTTTTCACACCTTTGCTGATACGGCTTCTGCGCAAGAGGGAATACGGCCAGGTCGTAAGGGAGGACGGGCCGCACGCCCACTTCGTGAAAAAAGGAACGCCCACCATGGGGGGCATACTCATAGTGATCGGCACCGTGATCGGATACTGCGTATTCTCCAGGTATACACCCGAGGGCCTTTCCGTGCTCGCTACTATGGTGGCTTGCGGAGTCCTGGGCTTCATAGACGACTTCACGCAGATCCGGAAGAAGAGGTCGCTCGGCCTGAAGCCGATGTACAAGATCATAGGGCAGGTCATCATCGCCCTGGGTTTCACCCTGCTCGCGACTCAACTGCACACGGCCGGGTACCCCGCGCTGCCGATGAAGTTGAGCTTCCTTGGAGGGACTTTTCTGAACCTCGGCTGGTTCTTCTTCATATGGGCCTTTGTCATGATCATCTCCGCGTCAAACGCGGTTAACCTAACCGACGGATTGGACGGGCTCGCGAGCGGCTCCATGATCATCGTGATGGCGGCCTACATGCTGATAGCGTTCACGATGTTCAGGCACCCGGTAACCCAGCACCCGAAGTTCTACTCTTTCTCTGGAGCTCCGGCGCTTGATGTCGCGATAATCGCCGGGGCGGTCCTGGGCGCGTGTGTCGGGTTCCTATGGTGGAACGCTGCCCCCGCGAAGATATTCATGGGGGATACCGGGTCGCTGGCGCTGGGTGGAGTGATGGCGGCCATGGCGATAATGACCCGGACTCAGTTGCTGCTGCTGATACTGGGCGGGCTCTTCGTGATCGAGACGGCTTCGGTGGCGATCCAGATAGGAGTGTTCAAGCTGACCGGGGGAAAGAGGGTCTTCAGGATGGCGCCGATACACCATCACTTCGAGCTCGGGGGCTGGTCCGAGTTCACGGTAATGGTGAGGTTATGGATCGTATGCGGATTCTGCGTCCTGATAGGCTTCGCAATTTTCTACGTGGACTTTGTCGGCAGGGTCCCGTCATGAGCGAGTTCGAGGACTGCTCGGTCCTGGTAGTCGGGCTCGGGTCCAGCGGACAGGCCGCCGCCAAGGTGCTGGCGGGCATGGGCGCCCGCGTAGTCGCGATCGACAGCTCGCGGACACCCGCCGCAGCGCCGGAAGCCGGAGCGATGGAAGCATGTGGAATCGAGGTTCGCCTCGGGCAGGAAGTCCCGGGTGACCTGGACGTTTTCGACCTTGTAGTGGCGAGCCCCGGGGTACCCGACGGTGCACGTGTCATGAGAGAGTCACGCGCGGCGGGGCTTGCGGTGATCAGCGAGTTGGAGCTGGGCTACAGGCTTCTCGAGGGCAACGAGATAGTGGCTGTTACCGGGACGAACGGCAAGACCACCACCACCAGGATGATAGCGGAGATGCTGGACAGGCCGCGGCGGAGGGCGGTGCCGTGCGGCAATATCGGGACGCCTCTCGTCAGCCTGTACGGCCAGGTCGGACCGGCGGACGTGCTGGTCTGCGAGGTTTCCAGCTTCCAGCTCCAGAACATAGAAAGGTTTCACGCGGCGGTGGCGGTCGTCTTGAACCTGGCGCCGGACCACTTCGACTGGCACGGGGGCATGGACGATTACGCCGCGGCGAAGATGCGCATCATCGAGAACATGACGCCTGGGGAGACGGTGGTCTACAACTTGGATGACGGCTTCTGCCGGGATGTGGCGGCGAGGGCAAATGGGAGGACCGTGGGGTTCGGCCTGGGGCGAAACGAGGAATCCGCCGTATGGCTGCGCGAGGGGTGGATCGTGACGGGGCCGCCGCTGACGAGCGTCGACCTGGTCAAGCTTGACGACCTCATGATTGAGGGGCCGCACAACGTTGAAAACACCATGGCCGCCGCCGCGGCCTCGCTGGTAATCGGCGAGGAGCCGGATCGAATCCGCCGGGCCGCCGTTTCATTCGAGGGGCTCGAGCACAGGTGCGAGCCGGTGGGTGAGGTGGGGGGCGTGGCGTTCTATAACGACTCGAAGGCCACCAATCCGCACGCCACGCTGCGTGCCCTGAGGTCCTTCGAGGGCCCGTTTTCGGTGATCATGGGCGGCCGGAACAAGGGCCTGGATTTCACCGGACTCGCCCGGGAGGCCTGCTCGCTCTGCGCGGAAGGGAGACTGCGAGGCGTGGTCCTGATCGGGGAGAGCGCCGGCGAGCTGGAAACCGCTTTCAAGGCGGCCTGCCGGGAATTCGAGGGCTTGCCCGTGGTCAGGGCGGATGATATCGACGGTGCCGTGGAGGCGGCGCGCCGGATGGCACCCGGGGGCGGCGCAGTTCTGTTTTCACCCGCGTGCGCCTCTTTTGACATGTTTGACGATTACAAGGACCGGGGAAGGGCCTTCAAGAGCGCGGTCGGGCGGCTGGCGGGGGGTGACTCCTGTGGCGGCATCCTCTAGCGCGGCCCGCAAGCACCCCCCATCGAGAAGGCAGGGGCCGAGGCCGGTCGAGAGCGCAAAGAAACAGACGTACGGGGGCCGGCGTAAAGCGGCGGGAGGAGAGATCGGGCCAAGCGGCAGGTACCGGAACGTTGGAGTCACGGTTCGGCGAGACGGCAAGCGGGTCGCGGCCGGAAGGCGCGCGCGGCCCGCCGGCTCGAGCAGTGCCCGCCAATCCCAGGCACGTGCCCTGGTGAACAGGACGCCCCTGGCCTACCTCGTGATGATCCCGTCGGCTTCGCTTTTATTGCTGGGCCTGGTGATGGTGTTCTCGGCGGACTCGGTGGTCAGCTCAAGCCTGCACCTGAGCGGTTACGGTACGTTCTTGGACCAGCTTGCATGGGCGGGATTCGGTGTCCTGCTGCTGATATTCTTCGCGAAGCTCGACTACCACAAGGTCGGCAAGCTCTCATGGTGTGGCGTCATCGTTTCCTTCGTCCTGCTGGTGCTGGTAATGGTAATCGGTCACGAAGCCTACGGTGCCAAGCGATGGATCGTGGTAGGACCCTTGAACCTCCAGCCCACGGAGATAGCCAAGTTCGCCATGGTGGTTTTCTCCGCCTACATCCTCTCCGTTAAGCACGATAAGCTGAAGAGGTTCGGCCATCTCTTCTTCCCCGTGCTGCTGTTCACGATGATCGCGGCGGGGCTGATGCTGGCGCAGCCAGACCTTGGAAGCGCGCTGGTGCTCTGCTTTACCATAATGATTGTCCTCCTTGTGGCGAGGACCAGGCCCGCGCATCTGCTGGCGGTGGGAGCGGCTGGAGCGGCGGCGGCCATGTTCTTCGCCCTGGTTGCGCCTTACAGGAGGGCGAGACTGTTCTCTTTCATCAACCCGTGGAAGAGCCCGAAGGGAGCCGGGTACCAGGTAATACAATCCTATATTGCTCTCGGTTCCGGCAACCTCAAGGGGCTCGGGCTGGGCATGAGCAGGCAGAAATTCCTTTACCTGCCGAACGCGCACACGGATTTCATCTTCTCGATAATCGGGGAAGAGCTCGGCATGGCCGGGACCATAACAGTCGTCTGTCTCGTGGCGATGCTGGCGTACGGGGGCATGCGCATAGCCAGGAGCGCGCCGGACGAACTGGGCAGGCTGCTGGCGGTCGGGATTACCTCGATGATCGTGATCCAGGCGCTTGTGAACATGGGCGGCGTGACCGGTCTTCTGCCGATCACCGGCGTACCGCTGCCCCTGGTTTCCAGCGGCGGATCGAGCCTGTGCGTATGCCTTGCCTGTATAGGAATACTCATGAACATAGCCGCCCGGAGCAGGGCGCAGGGGTGAGACATGCGTCTGGTAGTTACTGGAGGCGGCACCGGAGGTCACATATATCCGGCCATCGCGGTAGCGAGGCATGTTGCCGATAAGACCACCGGCAGCGAGGTTTTCTTCATTGGGTCCAGCGCCGGCCCCGAGGTCGAGGCGGCGCGGGCGGCCGGGATACCGTTCACGGGCCTGAAGGTCTCCGGGCTGGTTGGGAAGAGCCCGGTCAAGGGCTTGAAGGCGGTAATGGAATTCCTGGGATCGCAGCGGAGGTGCCGCGGTATCCTGGAGGGCATTCGGGCGGATTGCGTGTTGGGCACCGGAGGCTACGCCGCGGCTCCCGCCTGCTACGCCGCGGTGAGGATGGGAATTCCGCTCGTGTTGCACGAGATGAACTACGAGCCAGGTATAGTGACGAAGTTGCTGAGCGGAAGGGCTTCGGCCGTGGCGGTCGCCTTCGAGGGTACGGCGGGACTCGTCTCCCCGAAGGCGCGCCTGCGCGTCACCGGGGTGCCGGTAAGGCCAGAGATCGAAAATCTCGCGACGCCTGAAGGAATGGCGCGGTCGAGAGAGGAAGCGATAGGCGGGCTGGGCCTGCGATCGGACAGGAAGACACTGTTGGTTTTCGGGGGAAGCCAGGGCGCCGAAGCGATCAACGCAGCGCTGTGGAGCGTCCTTCCCGGGATCGCGTCCAGGCCGGACCTGCAGATCCTGCACGTAACGGGGCGCCGTGACTACGATGGGGCGGGGCGCGTTGAGGCGGAAGCACGCGTTGCGGGTGGGGGCCTGGCCTACAGGACGTTCGATTACATGGAGCGCATGGACCTGGCTTACGCGGCGGCGGACCTGGCGCTGAGCAGGGCTGGGGCCGGGACCCTGGCGGAGCTGACGGCCGTCGGTCTCCCGTCGGTGCTGGTACCGTTCCCGCATGCGGCGGGAGGGCACCAGGAGAAGAACGCGAACGCGCTGGCTCGCACAGGAGCGGCCTTGGTTTCTCGGCAGGTTGGCGGTTCGGCGCGCCAAGCGGTGGAACTGGCGTTGCGCACGATCGACGACGAAGACTCGTTGGAGAAGATGAAGAGGGCCGCGGCGGCCGCCTCGCCGCCGAGCGGCGCCGGAAGCATAACCGAGCTGATAGAAGAAGTGACTTGAGTAGCGATTAGGGGTTCGGGAATGGACACGCGGAAGAAATTCGACCTGGCGGCGCTGCCAGCGGGCTCCGCGATTCACCTGGTAGGCATAGGCGGGGCGGGAATGAGCGCTATCGCCACCGTTCTGATCCAGATGGGATTCAGGATAGAGGGCTCCGACCTGAAGGAATCGTCTTACGTGCGCGGCCTGCGGGACATGGGAGCGGTGGTAGGGCTCGGGCACCGGGAGCGCAACGTCGGCGACTGCGGGGTGGTTGTGCGCTCGTCGGCGATAAGACGGGACAACCCGGAGGTGCTCGAGGCGCAGAGACGCGGGATACCGGTGATCTCGCGCGCGACGATGCTGGCGGCCGTCATGGAAACGCGGCGGGGCATAGCGGTCGCAGGGACGCACGGCAAGACGACGACCTCCTCGCTTGTGGCGGGAATGCTCGCGGCGTGCGGCGCCGATCCTTCATACCTGATCGGCGGGGAGCTTAACGAGATCGGAGGCAACGCGCGCTACGGGGACGGAGAGTTCCTGGTGGCGGAAGCGGACGAGAGCGACGGCTCCCTCCTGCTATTGCGACCCCGAATCATCGTTCTCACCAACATCGACTGGGACCACCTCGATTACTACGAGAGCCTGGAGCAGACGGAGCAGGTCTTCAGGGATTTCCTGGAGGTGCTCCCCGCTGACGGTTTCGCGGTCGTGTGCGGCGACGACGAGAGGGCGAGGCTCGTGGGAGAGAGCTTCGAGAATACGGGGGGAGCGGTGACCTTCTACGGCGTCGAGGAAGGAAACGAGTACAGCTTCCGCGTGGTCGAATCCGGGATCTCGGGAACCATCATGGACGTCCTGAAAGACGGAGAGAAGATATCGAGGGTACGCACGCTCCTGCCCGGCACGCACAACGCCTACAACTCCCTGGCGGCATTCACCGTGGGGCACAGGCTGGGCTTCCCTGAGGAATCGCTCGCGGAGGGCATAAACGCGTGCAGGGGGGTCAGGAGGAGGTTTGAGAGGATAGGTGGGCGCGGCGGTGTCGTCGTGATCGACGACTACGCGCATCACCCTACGGAGGTAAAGGCGGTTCTGGAGATAGCCGGCAAGGCCGATGCCGCGAGGGTGATTGCCGTGTTTCAGCCCCACAGGTACACGCGTACCAGGATGCTTGCCGCTGATTTCGGCCGTAGCTTCGCCGGGGCGGACGTGGTGGTCGTAGCCGACGTGTACGGTGCCGGGGAGGACCCCGAGCCGGGCGTAACGGGCAGGCTCATCGCGGACAGTATCCTCGAGAGCGAACCGGGAAAACAGGTCGAATACGTCGCCTCGAGGGCGGACCTCGCGAGGATGGTGAGCGACCTGCTGAAGCCCGGGGACATGGTGATAACCATCGGCGCCGGTGACGTGACCCAGTGCGCG
>CAZAIS010000074.1:0-9126 GCA_964485255.1 uncultured Acidimicrobiales bacterium
TGCTGGGTTACCTTTACTGGCGCAAGGGATTAGAATACTCGTTGCTGGCCGGGGTTATTGGCTTCGGCCTTTATCCGTTCATAGCGGTTTTGATCATCTAGTGGAACGTGGAGCCCGACATGCCATTGACGCTGCAACAGGTTATCCTCTCGCTCGAGACATACTGGTCCGACAGGGGACACCTCCTCGCTCAGCCCTATGACCTGGAGGTCGGCGCCGGCACGTTCCACCCGGCGACACTGCTCCGCTGCCTGGGCCCGGAGCCATGGCGGACCGCGTACGTCCAGCCCTCTAGGCGCCCCACCGACGGGCGCTACGGCGAGAACCCGAACCGGGTGGGCAAGCATTTCCAGTTCCAGGTCATCGCCAAGCCTTCACCGGACGATATCATCAACCTTTACCTGGAGAGCCTCTACGGGCTGGGCATCGACCCCACCGAGCACGACATACGCTTCGTCGAGGACGACTGGGAGTCGCCCACCCTGGGCGCCTGGGGCCTGGGGTGGGAGGTGTGGCTCGACGGCATGGAGATCACCCAGTTCACGTACTTTCAGCAGGTCGGCGGCTTCGACTGCCGCCCCGTCTCCGCCGAGATAACATACGGGCTCGAGCGCATCTGCATGTACGTGCAGAACGTGGACAACATCTTCGACGTCGCGTGGAACGAAGAGGTCAGCTACGGCGAGCTCTATCGGCAATCGGAGGTCGAATGGTCGAAGTACGCCTTCGAGGAGGCGGACACCGCCCTGCTCTACAGGCTGTTCCAGGACTTCGAGGCGGAGAGCGCCTCCCTCGCCGGCAAGGGTCTGCTGCATCCGGCTTACGACTCCTGCCTCAAATGCTCGCACGTCTTCAACCTCCTGGACGCGCGCGGGGCGATAAGCGTGACCGAGAGGACCGTCTTCATCGCGAGGGTTCGGGCGCTCGCCCGGGGATGTGCGCAGGCCTTCCTCCGCTGGCGCGAGAGCGAGGGGTTCCCGCTCTGCGGGAAGACGACCGCAGAAGGGGGGCGGTAGCATGCCGAACCTGCTGCTCGAGATAGGCACCGAGGAGCTTCCCTCCTCGTCCATATACGACGCGCTGGCCCAGATCGAGACGATGGTCCCGTCACTATTCGCGACGGCGCGCCTCGGCTTCGAGGAGTACTGGACGCTGGCCACCCCCCGCAGGCTCGCGGTTACCGTGCGCGGCGTGGCCGACAGGGCGTCCGCCCGGGTTCACCGCAGGAAAGGGCCGCCCCTTTCGGCGGCCCGTGACGCGGACGGCTCGTGGACCCGCGCCGCGGAAGGATTCGCGAGGTCGCAGGGCGTCGATCCCGACGACTTGAGGATCGAGGAGACCGGCAAGGGCAGTTACGTCATGGCCGTGTCCGAGACCGAAGGCGACGAGGCCGAGGACATCCTCCCCGGGCTCCTCCTGGAGGTAGTCTCCTCCCTGCGATTCAAGAAGTCGATGAGGTGGGGGAGCCGGGAGGAGCGCTTCAGCAGGCCGATCAGGTGGCTCGTGGCGATATTCCGCGACCGTGTCATGGAATTCGAGTACGCGGGGCTGAAGGCTTCAAACGTTACCTTCGGGCATCGGTATCTCTCCTCGGGCGAAATAAGGATCGCGTCGCCTCGAGCCTACGAGCACGCGCTGCGTGAATCATTCGTGGTGGCGGACCACAGGACCAGGCTCGCGGACATCATCCGCTTCTCCGAGAAGGTCTGCCGGGAGGCGGGCGCGGTGCCGCTGCTCGACGACGCGGTCCTCGAGGAGGTCGTCCAGCTCGTCGAGTGGCCGGCAATCGTGCTCGGCAGGTTTGACGGGCGCTACCTGGAGCTGCCCCGCGAGGTGCTGGTGCACGCGATGGAGTCCCACCAGCGATACTTCCCGGTGGAGACATCGGCGGGCGCGCTCGAGTCGTGTTTCGTGGCGGTTCACAACGGCGACCCCGGGCGGGAGGATACCATCAGAAAGGGCCACGAGAGAGTCCTTGCCGCGCGTCTCGCCGACGCCGAGTTCTTCTACCGCGAGGACCTGAAGCGGCCGCTGGCGGACAGGATCACCGACCTGGAGCACGTCGTTTACCAGTCGGAGCTGGGCAGCATGGCCGAGAAGTCGACGAGGTTGGCCCACGTTGTCAAGAAGGAATGCGCCAAGCTGGGCGCCGACGAGGACATGGCGCAAAGGGCGCAGCGCGCCGCGATGCTCGCCAAGTGCGACCTGGTGACGCACATGGTCATCGAATTCCCGGCTCTGCAGGGTGTCGTCGGTTCGATATACGCGCTCGAAGCCGGTGAGGAGAAGAGCGTCGCGGCGGCTATCGCCGAGCAGTACATGCCCAGGCGGCTCGGCGACGCGCTTCCCCAATCGACCGAGGGGGCACTGCTGTCGATCGCGGAGAAGGCGGACAACCTTGCCGCTTCCTTCGGGCTGGGGCACGTGCCCACCGGGTCCGAGGACCCGTTTGCCCTGAGGCGGCAGGCACTGGGCATGGCGATGACAATGATAGACCACGGCTTCGCGTTCCCGGTCCTGCCCCTGGTGCGCGCGTCGGCCTCGATGCTGGAGGACGAGGAGCACGGTTTCGTATGGACGGAAGAAGCGGAGCGCGCGTTCGAGGACTTTTTCAAGAGCCGCGAGCGGGTATTCTTCACCGACCGCGGTTACCGGTACGACCTGGTGGACGCGGTGCTGGCACTGGACTGGGGCGTACCGCTTTCGGCCCAGCGTCGCCTCGACGCCCTCGGTAAGTCGCGCGGGAGCGGGCAACTGGCAAGGCTTTACACGGCTTACGAACGTTGCCACAACCTCTCGCGGGGGTGTGACACCGGGGACGTGTCCCGGGGTCTCATCGAACAACCGATCGAGGGCGAAGTCATGGACAGGCTCCAGGCCGCCGAGATCCTCATCGACGACGCCCTGGCGACAATGGACTTCGGTGACGCGCTGGACGCGCTGGACACGCTCTGCGAACCGATCGACAGGCTGTTCGACGAGGTGTTGATAATGGCCGAGGACGAAGGCGTCAGGATGAACCGGCTGTCACTCCTCGCGAGGCTGGACGTCCTCTTCGGCCTGGCGGCGGATTTCTCCAGGCTCACGTGGGATTGATACGGGCGCCGGAGAATCAGTTATAGTCGAACACGTCATCCCTGGTATGGATTTCGAGACGGGGGCCGGCCCGCGGCCCGCCGGATGAAGGGGGTCAGGATGGGCGAGAAGTACGTTTACGACTTCGAAGAAGGCAACAAGGACATGAAGGAGTTGCTGGGGGGCAAGGGCGCCAACCTCGCCGAGATGACCGCGATGGGCATCCCCGTCCCACCGGGGTTCACGATAACCACCGAGACCTGCGTGGGATACCTGGCCGTCTCCAGGTATCCCGATGGCCTCCAGGAGCAGATCGAAGGGCACCTCGCCGCGCTCGAGGGAAAGATGGGCAGGAAGCTTGGGGACCCTGACGACCCGCTGCTGGTGTCGGTCCGCTCGGGCGCCCGGGCCAGCATGCCGGGAATGATGGACACGATCCTGAACCTGGGACTCAATGACGCTTCCGTTGAGGGCCTCGCGGCCAGGACGGAAAACCCCAGGTTCGCCTACGACTCGTACAGGCGTTTCGTGGCCATGTACGGAGACGTGGTGCTTGGAATGAAGCCAGGGTCGAAGGAGGAGCGCGACCCGTTCGACGCGATCCTCGAGGAGAAGAAGAAAGAGGCCGGCGTATCCCTTGACAACGAGCTCTCGGCGGAGGACCTCGAGGACGTGGTCGCCAGGTTCAAGGCGGAGATCAAGGCCCGCAAGGGTGTCGAGTTCCCCCAGGATCCGCAAGAGCAGCTACAGGGAGCGATAGTGGCGGTGTTCGAGTCCTGGAACAACGAGAGGGCGATCGCCTACCGCAAGAAGTACGAAATCCCCGCGGAGTGGGGAACGGCGGTGAACGTTCAGGCGATGGTGTTCGGCAACACGGGAGAGCGGTCCGGCACGGGGGTCGGCTTCACCCGGAACCCGGCCACCGGCGAGAACGAGGTCTACGGCGAGTTTCTCATCAACGCCCAGGGAGAGGACGTGGTGGCGGGCATACGCACCCCGGAGAAGCTGTCGGAGCTCTCGCGCTACCTGCCTCAGGCCTACGAGGAGCTCCTAGCGATACGCGACAAGCTGGACAGCCACTACCGCGACATGCAGGACTTCGAGTTCACCATCGAGGATAACAAGCTCTGGATGCTCCAGACGCGCACCGGCAAGCGCACGGGCTTCGCCGCCGTCCGCATAGCGATCGACCTGGTGGACGAGGGCATCATCACGCCCGATGAAGCGATAGTGAGGGTGGAAGCTGAAGCCCTCAACGACCTGCTGCGCCCGGTCTTCGACAGCGAAGACAAGGAGAAGGCGAAGCGCGACGGACGCATGGTGGCAACGGGTACAAAGGCGGGTCCCGGCGCGGCCACCGGAAGGGTGGTCCTGTTCGCGCAGGACGCTCACGAGATCAAATCGCAGGACCCCGAGGCAAGGCTCCTGCTCGTGAGGCACGAGACCAGCCCCGAGGATATCAAGGGAATGGACGCCGCCGAGGGCTTCCTCACGCAGTTCGGGGGCGCCACCTCGCACGCGGCGCTGGTCGCCAGGCAGATGGGCAAGGTCTGCATCGTAGGGTGCGCGGCGCTCGACATCGACTACGAGAAGAAAACGGTAAGCATCGACACCGGCGACGGTTCCACGGTCGAGATCGGGGAGGGCGACTGGATGTCCATCGACGGGACCGCCGGCGAGGTCTACCTGGGCAGGATAGAGACGATGCCCTCAGAGGTCGAGCAGGTCCTCATCTCAGGCACGCTCGAGGCGGACCGTTCCCCCGTGTACCGGCAGTTCGAGAAGCTCCTTGCCTGGGCGGACGAGCGCCGGCGCTTGAACATACGCACGAACGCCGACACGCCGGGCCAGTCGGAGCAGGCGGTGGCCTTCGGGGCGGAAGGCATCGGGTTGTGCCGGACGGAGCACATGTTCTTCGGCGGTGACAGGATCCTTGCCGTGCGCCAGATGATCCTGTCGGACTCGGTGGAAGGCAGGAAAGAGGCCCTCGCGAAGATCTTCCCGATGCAGAAGGAGGACTTCTGCGGCATATTCAGGGCGATGGGAGCGAGGCCGGTAACGATCCGGCTCCTCGATCCCCCGCTTCACGAGTTCCTGCCGCAGGAGGTCGAGGACATCGAGGACGTAGCCCGCGAGCTGGGCGTGGACGCGGAGGAAGTGCGAGAGCGCAACCGCCGGCTCAAGGAAGCCAACCCCATGCTCGGGCACCGTGGCTGCCGGCTGGGCATCACTTACCCTGAGATATACGAGATGCAGGTCAAAGCCATAATGAGGGCGGCGTGCGAGGTCGCACGCGAGGGTGTCGAGGTCAAGCCGGAGATAATGGTGCCCCTCGTCGGGTCGGCGCGCGAGATGCAGGTGATGCGCGAGCTCGCAACGGGGGCGGCGGACGAGGTCCTTCGTGAAGAGAAATCGGGCGTTGAGTACATGGTGGGCACCATGATCGAGCTGCCGAGGGCCTGCATGGTGGCCGACCGGATCGCTCGGAACGCGGAGTTCTTCTCGTTCGGCACGAACGACCTCACCCAGACGACCTACGGGATCTCGCGCGACGACGTGAAAGGCTTCCTTCCCACATATATCGAGCGCGACATATACCCGGTCGATCCGTTCCAGCGCCTGGACCAGGAAGGCGTCGGGGGCCTGATGAAGATCGCCGTCGAGCGCGGCCGGAGCGCGCGCGGCGATATAAAGCTGGGCATATGCGGCGAGCACGGCGGTGAGCCGACCTCGATCAAGTTCTGTCACCGGGCGGGCCTCAACTACGTGTCCTGCTCGCCGTTCAGGGTGCCCATCGCCAGGCTCGCGGCGGCACAGGCCGCCCTGGAGGAAGCCGACTGAGCCTGGCACGCGGTACCGCGGCGGCCACACGCGGAAATCGGTTTCGTGAAAAAGCTGCGATTTGAGACTGGAGGCGGTCTGATGTTTATCGTAGGGGTCAACGGGTCCCCGCAGCGCGAGGGGAATACTTACCGGCTCATCGTCGCGGTGCTGGAGCGGTGCGCCGATCTGGGAGCGCGCACCGGGATAATCCAGGTAATGGACGCGCTCGAGGGGCAGGAAAGGCCATATTGCGTGGCATGCGGCACGCCGTGCCCCGAGGAGTGTCACCAGTCGGCTCCCCTCGCGGAAGCGTACGGCCTGTTGCGACAGGCCGACGCCCTCGTGGTCGGCAGCCCGGTCTACTTCGGGACGGTAAGCGGCCAGCTCAAGTCGTTCTGGGACAAGAGCCGCAACCTCAGGGGTGAAAAGGCGCTCGTCAACAAGCCGGCCGGCGCCCTGGCCGTGGGAGCCGGCAGGTTCGGTGGGCAGGAGACTACCGTAAGAGCGATCCAGGATATACTCCTGGTGCACGGGATGCGGATCGTGGGAGACGCCTCCACCGTCAGCGGCGCGGGTCACCAGGGGGTGTGCGCCCAGCGCCCCTCGGACGAGGACTCCTGGGCCCTCCAGCGCGCAGCGATCCTCGCCGAAGCCCTCGTCGAATCATAGCCGTCGTTCACTTTTTACTTTTCTTGTTTACTTTTCGAGGCGTCCGCGGAATTGAGGGATAAAAAGTAAACAAGAAAAGTAAAAAGTGAACGACGCCAGGGAGAGAGATGGACGCGAGACAGAGAATAGAGGAGCTGGAGAGGAAGGTCCTGTCGCCGCGAGCGGCGCTTGTGTCGGAAACCAGGGGGCGCGAGCGGCCCGAGGATCCGTGTTCGATACGCACGGAGTACCAGCGCGACCGTGACAGGATAATCCACTGCAAGTCCTTCAGGAGGCTAAAGCACAAGACGCACGTATTCCTGGCGCCCGAGGGCGACCATTACCGAACCCGCCTCACCCACACCATGGAGGTCGCGCAGGTATCGCGCACGATCTCGCGCGCGCTGTCCCTCAACGAGGATCTGACCGAAGCGATAGCCCTCGGGCACGACCTAGGGCATACGCCGTTCGGCCACATCGGCGAAAACGCGCTGTCATCGTTTATCGACGGTGAGTTCAAGCACAATGTCCAGAGCCTGCGTGTCGTGGAGAAGCTCGAGAACTCGGGAAGCGGCCTCAACCTGACATGGGAGGTGCGCGACGGCATCCTCAACCATACGGGAGACCGGGTCCCGGAGACACTCGAAGGTCAGGTGGTACGGGTGGCAGACCGTATCGCCTACATCAACAGCGATATCGACGACGCCGTGCGCGCCGGCCTGATCGGCGTCGCCGACCTGCCGCCCGAGCCGATCAGGCTGCTCGGGTCCACCTCGAGCCGGAGGATAGACGCCATGGCCCACGACATGGTAGACAGCAGCGCTACCTCCGAGACGATCCGCATGAGCCCCGGGACCTGGCGGTTGATGAACGAGCTGCGGGACTTTCTGTTCGATCGTGTATACATAGGATCAATCGCCAGGACCGAGGAGAACAAGGCGGTACGGGTGCTCCAGGCGCTCGCTGAGCATTACCTGGAGCACCCGGATGAGCTGCCGGAGGATTTCGCCCCTTCGCCCGGCGAGGAGCCGGCGACGAAGGTATGCGATTACGTGGCCGGCATGACCGACCGCTACGCGCTCATGAAGTATGACAAGCTGTTCCTGCCCCGCTCCTGGATGGTGGACTGAGGCCGCCGTGAGGGCGGGACCTTACCGGGGCCGGCCAAGGTGAACATCCCGGGCCGGTCGAACGATTTACCGACAGTGAGCTAGAAGGCAGGGAACATGTCCCCCGGCGGTAGAATCAAAGACTCCGACATAGAAACGGTGCGCGAGCGCACGGACATCGTCCAGTTGATCTCCGAGTACGTGCCGCTCAAGCGGGCGGGTCGCGAGTTTCGAGGCCCGTGCCCCTTCCACCAGGAGAAGGACCCGTCCTTCTACGTGAACCCCGCCAAGGACGTATTCTTCTGCCATGGATGCAAGGCCGGGGGAAACGTAGTCACCTTCGTAATGCAGATGGAGGGGCTCAACTTCGCCGAGGCGATAGAGAAACTGGCCGACAGGATCGGTTACCAGCTCACCTACGAGGCCTCCTCCCCGGACGAGATCAAGGGACGCCTGGAGAAAGACCGGCTCTTCAAGCTGAACCAGACGGCGTCCGACTACTTCCACTACCAGCTCGTGGAGACGCCGGGGGCGGCCAAAGCCCGCGAATACCTCTCGGGGCGCGGTTTTTCCACCGAAGTCATGGATGAGTACAGGCTCGGCTTCGCGCCGCCGGGCTGGGACAACCTCGCCGGTTTCCTCGCCAGGAAAGGCTTCAGGGAAGAGGAGATCGCGACGATCGGCCTGGCCCGCTCGCGCTCCGGCGGCGCCGACGCGTCGGGCCGCGGAATCTATGACCTCTTCCGCAACCGCGTGACGTTTCCGATCATGGACCACCGGGGGCGCGTGGTCGCGTTCAGCGCCAGGCGCATGCCCGATGATACCGAGGGCCCCAAGTACATCAATTCCCCCGAGACCCCGGTATACCGGAAGGGGGACGTCCTATACGGCTTCTACCAGGCCAGGCAGGCGATCCAGGACGCCAGAGAGGTGGTAGTGGTGGAGGGGTGCACGGACCTCCTGTCGGTCAGGCAGGCGGGCATCCTGCCGGTCGCGGCCCCACTCGGCACCGCCCTGACCGAGCGCCACTTCGAGCTGCTGGCGCGTTTCTGCGACAGGGCCTTCCTCTCTTTCGACGCCGACCGGGCCGGGATCGAGGCCGCGAAAAGGGTGCTCGAGTTCTTCAACCGCTTCAACCTCGAGGTGTTCGTGATCACCCTTCCGCCGGGTGAAGACCCGGCGACCCTTATCGAGAAGGGAGGCGCCGAGGCTTTCCTTGCGCTCAAGGAGAGCGCCGTACCGATCCTCGACTTCTCGGTGGAGCGAATCATCGAGTCCATGGAGACCCGGACGGCCATGGCGCGCCAGCGCGCTATGCAGGCGTGCGTTCCGGTGTTCAAGAAGGTCGCCGGCGATGATATGCTCCCCGTTCGCGGGGAGCTGATAAGAAAGGTGGCCAGCCTGCTGGACATGCCCGAGGAGACGGTACGGATATTCGTAAAGGAATGCCTGAGGCCCCCCGGGGCCCGCT
>CAZAIS010000075.1:0-8983 GCA_964485255.1 uncultured Acidimicrobiales bacterium
ACCACCGCGACCGGCCTCGTCACCCAGAGGCTCTCGCCCATGTTCAGGAAAGGCTGCCAGGAGTAGCTGTCCAGCATCGCCGGCTCGCTCGTCACGTTGCCGGCGCCGACGGCCCCCTCGAGATCCCGGTAGGCTTCGACGGATATCATTCGATCGCCCCCTCTTCCGGCGGCAGGCAGGACTCGAGCATCAGCCCGGCCAGGTCCAGCACCCGCATCGAGGACCCGGTCTCCTCTACCGCCTCGGCGAACATGGCCTCGCACCACGGGCACGACGTCACCAGCGCCTCCGCGCCGGTCGATCCGGCTTCCTCGAGCCTCTCCGCGGCGGTCCAGGCGGCGAACTCGGGGAAGGCGTCGATGACTCCGCCGCCCGCGCCGCAGCACCAGGAGTACTGCTTGATCCTCTCCATCTCCACGAGCTCGATCCCCGGTATGGAGCGCAGCACGTTCCTCGGCGCCTCGTAGACCCCGTGCTTGCCGGTGCGGCTCTCACCGCGGAGCCGGTCCCGCTTGTCGCCCGTCCACCCTCCCGGGAACGGCTCCGACATCCTCCCCAGGTGGCAGGGGTCGTGCCAGGTGACCTTGAGGTCGATTTCCCGGACCGGGCGCAGCCTGCCCAGTCCCGCGAGTCGCTCGAGCACCTGCGAAACGTGAGCCACCTCGACCGGGAGCGGCGTGCCGCTCAGGGGGTACAGGTACCTGAACGCGGCGTAACCGTCGGCGCACGGCGTGACCAGCAGCGAGGCGCCGGAAGACTTCACCCTGGAGAGCATGTCCTCGAAGAAGTTGCGTGCCTCGCCGCGGTATCCCAGCTCGAAGGCCCGGCCGCCGCAGCACGACTCCTCGGCGAGCGCCGCGCCGACGTCCAGCCCCGCCGCCTGCAGGAGCTTCACCGCGGCCCTGGCGGCCCCCCATAGCTCGCTGTCGTAAGAGAAGCGGCACCCCGCGTGGAACATCACGTCCGCCTTCTCGGTGTTAACGTCCTTGAGACCCAGACCCTCGGCCCAGGCCCCCCTGTTCGCCCTGGGTTCCCCCAGCATGTTGCTCTCGCGCTTGAGCGCGTCGATAACCGCCATGTGCTCGATGATGAGCCGGCCTTCCTCGACGCACTTAGCCCGCAACTCGAGCAGCACGTCGTTGATGTCGATGACCTCGCGGTAGACCTTGCAATGCGTGTCGCACGCGCCGCACATCTGGCACGCGTATATGACCTCGGCGACTTCCTCGGTGAGCTCGCTCCTTCCCTCCAGGAGAGATAAACCCATGTTCACGCGCCCCGACCCCGAGTACGAGTGGAAGTTGTGCCTGCATATGGAGGGGCAGTTCTTCGCGAACCGCGCGCTTCTGATCTGGTTGAACGGAACCCACTTGCACGACGAGCACCTCACGCAGGACATCATGTCGTCACGGAAATCATCAAGCGGCATCAAAGTCACCCCCCGGGAAGCAGAGCTTGCCGCGGTTCATGATGTCCCCCGGATCGAAGATGCCCTTCACCTTCCGCAGCGCGCCGACCGTGTCATCGCGGTTCTCGTAGGCCGTGGCGACCCAGGGCTCGAAGGGCCGGGAGAAGAACGCCCCCATGCCGGCCATCACCCTGGACGCTTCCGCCGCCGCCCCGCGCACGCGCTCCCGGGCCGCTCCGTCGTCCGGGTCGTAGAAGATATTGAACTCCAGGTGGCAGGACCGGCCCTGCCCGGCCGGCTGCGCGTAAAGCCCGAGCGAGCCGCGCTCGATCCCGTGCTCCGCCGCCAGCGAGTCCATCGCCCGCGTGAGCTCGGGAACGCGGTCCATGGTCGTCAGGAAGAAGACGTCCTGGCAAGCGCCCTCCAGCCCGGACTTCCAGTGCGGGCCCGGGCACGGCCCGTCCAGCAGCCGCATGAACTCCTCGCCGTCCACCCCACCCGGGGTGTCGGCGGCGCGAAGGCCCATCCGGCGGACTATCGCCTCGATGTCGCGCTCCTGGTAGGCGACCCGCTCGCCGGGCAGATAACCGGGGTATCCGGCCACCGCGTAAACGAGGGTGAAGCGGGCGCCGCCCGGAACGCTGAAGGGCGCGGCGTCCGCCAGGCACGAGAGCACCCGTGAGAGGTTCACGGAGTCGAGCACGAGCATCTCGTCTCCCAGCCTCAGCCTGCAAAGCTCGCGCGCGAGCGCCATGAGCCGCCCGGGGTCGTCGCAGCTCACGAAGCGCGGCCTCCTTACCGACGGCGCGAGCTCCAGCTTCACCGTGGCCCAGGTCACGATTCCCAGCGTCCCCTGCGCTCCCTGCAGGAGCTTGGACAGGTCTGTCGCGGCCGGCCCCATGGGGTTCTTCTGCGCGTTACCCAGGGCCCACTGGTCCGCGAGCGTGCCCGGCCCCGCGGCTGAGCCGGTCCTGAACAAATCGCCGGTGCCGAATACGACCTCGGCGCAAAGGAGGGGGTCCGTGGCATCCCACTGGTACTTGGGGACGATCGCGGGCTCCCGCTCCAGGCAGCTCGCGACCACCGACTTGGTCGCCCTGGGAAGCAGCGGCATCAGCGGTCTCAGGCCCTCTTCACCGGCCCTGTCGCGAAGAGCGCCGAAGGTCACTCCCGGCTCGATCAAGGCGACCCGGTTGCGCCTGTCGAAGCGGACGATCCCGTCCATGCCCGACAGGTCGACCGTGACGCCGTCCGCCGATGGAGCCGACCCTCCCTTGACGTGCGGGGGGCCTGAGGACACCGGCACCAGGTTCGCCCCGGCTTCCCCGGCCAGCGCGACGATCGAGGCCACCTGCCCGGCGTCCCGGGGCTTCAGCGCGAACGCGGGGGGCACCCCCCGCGCCGGGTAAGAAGACGTGGAGTACGCCCGCAGCGCCTCGGCGTCGTCGATGAAAGCTTCGCCCGGCAGGACCCCCGCCAGCGCTTCGCGTAGCCTCTCGCAGCTCGTTTCGCTCACGGGTCCACCTCCCCGCCCCCGCCCGGGCCGGCGCCTGAGACCGGTTCCGGCGGGAGGCTCCACTCCCCGGGGCCCGGCCCTCCGGCGGGCAGCCGCCCGGCCAGCACGGACGTCGCGGCCTTCACCGCCAGGCGCCTCGCGGCGGGCTTCCTCAAGAGGTATGCCTGGAGGCGGGCCATGGTATCGTTGGAGGCGAGGCGGAGGACCAGCGTCCCCCACCTTTCGATCAGGCCGTTGAGCTTCTCCACGGTCTGCTCGCTCGCGCCGTCAAGGGCGTTGATGACGTCCTCCAGGTCCATGCCCCTCTCGCGCATCACCGCGTCGAGCGCGTCTCCGGCGATGGACCCCATCTCGTCCAGGAGCCCGTACTTGTAGTTGACGCGCATGAAGTCAAAAGCGCGTCCCGTGTCCAGCGCCATCGCGCCGCCCCTTTCCGGCAATCGATCTCGTTTCGACTGTTTGAAACCTTCCGCCGCCCTACGCCGCCGAATCGCTCAGCGGCCCGCGCCTCCCCCGCGCCTGGAACGGTAATGCTTCAGGAACCGCCTGCTGCGCTCGTCCCTCCCGGTGAGCGCGTCCGCGGCCAGGATAACCTCTACCGTGCCCTCATCCAGCGGGTTCACTATCGCCGCGCTCAGGCCCGCGGCGACGGCCATGGATAGGAAGGACGCGTTGATGACCTCGCGGTCCGGCATGCCGTAGCTGATGTTAGACGCCCCCAGCACCGTTCCCGTGCCCAGCTCCGGGCGCGCCGCCTCTATGCACTCCAGCGTCAAAATGGCGGAGCCCGTCTCGACCGCTACCGGGATTGTGAGAAAATCGATCAGCAGCCTTGCTGGAGGTATCTCGTAGGACGCGGCCGCGTCCGTTATCCTCCTCGCGATCGCGAGCCTTCCCTCCGCGCCGGCCGGTATGCCCGAGCGGTCCTTTGCCATGCCGATCACTATCGAGCCCAGCTCCGCCGCCCGCGGGAGGATTGTACGCAGGCTTTCGGCGTCCCCGGTCACCGAGTTGACGAGCGTTCCTTCCGGCATGTCGGGGAGGACCTTGGCGATCACCCCGGGGTCGGAGGAGTCCAGGCAGACCGGAAGCCCGGTCGCCTCGATGACCTCGAGGGCAAGCCGGCGCAGCAGCGCCTCCTCGTCCGCGCCCGGCACGCCCGCGTTCACGTCTATCACGTGCGCCCCCGCATCGGCCTGCGCCCGGGCGTCCCGTATCGCCGTATCGGTGATGCCCTGCTTGAGCTCCCCGGCGAGCGCCGGCCTGCCGGTCGGGTTGATCCGCTCCCCGATGATCAAGGTGTACGGGATCTGTAACGTCATCCGCCTAACCTCCAATCCTCTCATGCGGCCGGCGGCGCGCGGCCGCGACGGTCGCGCGTCGCTTCAGGCCATGAACCCCTCGGTGAGCCTTATCGCTTCCGTGGGGTCTTTCCCCCAGGCGTCGGCCCCGCAGTACTCGACCACCGACTGGTTCACCGGCCCGCCACCGATCATTATCCCGACCCCGTCGCGCAGGCCCGCGCTCGCGAACGCCTCCACCGTCTCCTTCATCGAGTCGAAGGCGACCGTCAGCAGCCCAGACATGGCCACCACCTTCGCGCCGGTCTCGCGCGCCTTTCCGACGAACGCCCCGGGCGGCTGGTCCACCCCGAGATCGTGCACCTCGAACCCGGCGACACGGAGCATCGTCACTACGATGTCCTTGCCTATGTCGTGTATGTCGCCCCGGACGGTCCCCATGACCACGGCGCCGCGCTTCTGCGGCACGGCATCGGTTAACCTCGGTTCGATGAGGGATATCGCCCCCTTGAATATTTCTGAAGACATTATCAGGTCCGGGAGAAAGTACTCCCCTGCCTCGAAGCGCCTGCCGACCTCGGCCATGCCCGCCCTCAGCTCCTCGATGACGCCGAGCGGGTCGGCGCCCCCCTCCAGTGCGGCCCCGACCGCGGCCAGCGTCCCTTCCTCGTCGATTTCAGCGATCAGCTCGGCAATGTTCTCCACCTCGTGCTACTCCTTTCCCGTGAAACGTCGCGCGAACTTGACGGCGTCGAGCGCGTCGTGGCTCCACGCGTCGGCGCCCGCGTACTCGAGCAGGCGCTGAGACGAGGCGCCCCCTCCAAGCATTATCTTCACCCCGTCCCTGAGGCCGGCCCGCTCTATCTCGCGGACCGTCTCGCGGGCGGGCTCGAAAGCGACCGTAAGCAGAACGCTCATGCCCAGCAGTCCCGCCCCGCTCTCGTCGACGGCGCGGGCGAAATCCCTCGGTGCGACGCTGACCCCCAGGTCTATGACGTCGAAGCCTGAGCACTTCAGGATGTTCGACACCACGTCCTTGCCGATGTCGTGCACGTCGCCGAGCGGCACCCCCAGCAGCACCTTCTCGGCGTCCGCGCCCGCCCGTGGCACGAAGCAGCCCCTCCGCTCGAGGATATCCATGACGCCCTTGAATATCTCGCCGGACATGATCAGCGCGCCGAGGTAGTACTCGCGCCGCTCGTAACGCTCCCCGACGGCGGCCAGCCCCGAGTTGCAGACCTTGACGACCTCCATGGGATCGACGCCGGAGTCGAGCATCGCTTCCGCGGTCTCGAGAACGACGCTCTCGTCCAGGTCAGATACGGCCTTGAGGAGTTTTTCCCCCGGTTCCATCGGCACCTCACATCACAGCCTCCGGCTCAGCGACTTGAAGCTGAACCTGTCCCCTCTGTAGATGAGCCATCCCCACGCGACCTTCAGCTCGTTCGCGGCGAAGATGTGCTGCTCCATGCAGAAAGCGGCATCGCCCACGCGTCCTTTCAGCAGTTGCGCCTCCCGGCGGTCGAGCACGGTCACGAACAGCTCCAGCTCGGCGCGCACCGGCTGAAGGTCCCTGTTTCCTCCGAACAACTCCTCCATGGTGCCGTGCCCGAGCTCAGCCTCCAGGAGCGGCTGCTTGTGGTCGTACCGCACGTACTTCCTGTCGAAGATGAGGGGCTCCCCCGCGTCCGCCAGGATGCGCTCGAGGTAAAGGGCGCGCTTCCCTTTCCTGGTTCCCAGCTTCTCGGCTGGGACCTTCGGGGCCGGCACCAGCTTCACGCCGAGGAGCCTGACGTTCGCTCCGCCCCCCTGCTCGCGCAGCATCTCGTGGAAGTCGGGTATGAAGAAGATGCCGCCGTCCGTGCTCGGGTTCACCACGAACGTGCCCCTGCCTTTCTCGCTTCGCAGGACGCCGCGGGTCACGAGCTCCGAGATTGCTTTTCGCACGGTCATCCTGCTCAGGGACGAGGCGGCACAGAGCTCGCTCTCGCTGGGGATGCGTTCCCCGGGCCGGAGTTCGCCTGTGAGTATCAGGTCGTTAATCGTCCGCATGAGCTGGGCGTAGGCGGGCGTGTAGGACCGTTCGTCTATCGACAGCTTGTCCGTGACCGCTATTGTGCTCGCGTCGCCCTGCGCCATCTTCCACCTCACCGTCTCCAGGGTGCTCATACATGTATATACATATATACACGCGTCGTCAACGCGAAATAGGGGTCAGGCGTAAATATTGCATCGGCCTGACGTCCGCCAACTTACGACAGCGCTAAAGGCCGATGCAATATTTACGCCTGACCCCTATTTCGCGCGGCAGGTCATGATGAGGTAATCGAGGTGGATCGTGAAGCCGTCTTCGCGAGGCATGTAGACGGTATGCCTGCCGCGGCACCTCTCCGCCAGCTCGCGCCCTATGTTTTTCATCCTGTCCGCGTCCACTTCATAACGGAGGGCGAGCTCCGAGTCCGTGATAGGCAGCGACGGCGCCGTCTCCGTCTTCTCGACAGCGAAGCCCGCCTGCTTCATCGCGCCGGAGAGCTCGCGGTGGGTCGGATACCACTTGCTGGTGCCGATGCGCTCGTAAACGGTGTTCGCGATCTCCTGGTCCCTCTCGTCCTCGAAGCATACGGTCTGGTGGACCAGGTACTCCCCGGGCTTCAGCAACGCCCTCAGCCTCGCGGTGTCCGCGGCGAGTCCGTCCCTGCCGAAGTAATGCAGGACGGACCTCATGCAGAGCAGAAGGCCCAGCCTCCCTTCCACCAGCATGTCGCGTCGCAATTCCTCGAGGGGACACTGAAGCCTGATGAGCGGCCACGGGCAGTCCTCGAGTTGCTCGGGAGCCGTGTCGACGCACACGAACTTGATCGCCTCCTTGCGGCTGTAGCGCGCGGCGACTTGAGAAAGAACGAAACCCGTGCCTCCCCCCAGGTCGGTCATCACCGAGGGCAGGTACTCGTCGGCGGCCAGCACGATCGCGTCTACCAGCGGGCCCGCCACGGCGGGGTCCGAGAAGTAGCCGCCGTAGACCTCGTTCCACGAAGGCCCGTAGAGTTTCTTCTCTTTCGCGGTCCTGTCCGGCGTCGAGGGCGTCACGCCCGGTGCGCTTTCAGTTGTTATAGAAATCCACCTCTATGGCTTCCGTGGTTTTCATCACCTGCGGGTTGTCGTAGCGCTTCCTGTATTCCTCGACTACGCGCGCGATCGCAGCGGCGTTCTCGCTCGTGTCCTGGTGCACGAGCAGAACGACCTTGGTCCCCTGCCTGGTAATGCCCCCGTCCTCCCTTTGCATCTGCCCGTACGCGTCGAAGACGGTTACACCCAGGGGGAACTCCTTCGTCACCACCGTGTTCAGAAAATCCGCGTACTGCTCGCTCGAGACCGTTCCACCACCCGACATCCCGGAACCCAGGTATACCTCGGTCCTCGTCCAACCGGGCTTCTTCGAGGAGGAGGCGCCGGAGGCGCACCCCGCCGCCGTCAGCACCAGGCCCAGCAGAACGAGGCACGCGGCCACGGCCGCCCGCGCATTCCTTCCCTTGCCGCGATCCCTCATGAGCTCCCCCTTGCCGTGACCCTACTGCTTCCCGGACAGCGCGTTTTCGATCGCCTTGAGGTAAGCTTTGCTCGTAACGGTAGCTCCCGATACCGTATCCACCAGGGTCGTCTGCCCGTCAATCACGCTGTCGAACAGCTTCCGGCTCGTGTCCTTCGAGGACGTCTTCATGTCCTTCTCGAGCTCGATGCGGGTGATCCTGTGGTCCTTGACCGTCACCTCGAGCGTGTTCGACCAGCGGCCCCCGCTGAAGCGGCCCTCGTAGGTTCCGTCCTCGACCTTCGACAGGTCGATGTCCGCTATCGTCATCTTCTTGTACTTGCTCAACCCGTTCGTCATCCAGATTACCGCCCCGAGCGATACCAGGAGCAAGACCAGGACGACACAGCCCACCGCTATCAGCACTTTCCACCCGGTGCCAAGCTTCTTCTTTTCCATGAGACCTCCACACTTCAGCGCGCGCCGGGTGCTCCCACCGGCACATTGACATAATAAAACTCCCGGCACGTCCAGCCAACAACGGTCGCGCGCCGGTGCCGACGTGATAAGGATTCGGCTCGCCTGCGAAGTGGAGAAGCCTTGCTCAATCGTCTCCTGAGATCAACCAGCGAGGACTCTGGAGGCGCAGGTTGCCGGTCAGCGGAGGGCGGAATCGGGGACTCACGTGTGAAGATCGAGCGGTAGGGGTATATGATAGCTATGCCAGAAAGGCAAACGAGCAAATGTCGGTTTGGTTTGTATCTGCCTTCGGGCATTGGGAAAAAGGGGCCTTGAAATGAAGAAGGCAATACTCTGCACGATCTGCTTCTCCGTCCTCGCCGTTGTCGGGATCGGATGTCTTGGACAAGCATATCAGCATGCGGAGGTGCAGCATCTCCTGGATGAGGCTGGCAGGACTTGGTCCGGTCTCCATAACCGGATGCAGTCGGTACAAACGTCGGAAGCTGACGTCATCGCCAATCCGACCGGCCTCGTAGGCGTGCTCGAGCGTGCTCGGGGCGAAAAGGCTCAGCTTCTCTCCGAGATCGACAAACTCAAGCCCTTGTATAAAAGAGCCGCAGTCCTGGAAGGCAGGTACGAACAGAAGTTACAGGCCGAGAACATGATTAAGACCCTCGACGCCTACCGGGAATGGCTCGTGGCGAACCAGCGCGCGCTCGATGTCACTGCCGCGCGATTTCAGGAGCTCGAATGCCCGGTGGAAGCGTGCA
>CAZAIS010000076.1:0-8961 GCA_964485255.1 uncultured Acidimicrobiales bacterium
CCGTCCACGGTGCTGATGACCGCGATACCCGCCAGGGTGGCTGGCGTAAAACGAATCGTGATGTGCGTGCCGCCTTCCGAGGACGGGAACGTGAACAAGTCGACGCTTGCCGCTGCCGCCCTCGTCGGGGGATGCCGCCTCTTCAAGGTCGGGGGCGCGCAGGCGATAGCCGCAATGGCTTTCGGCACCGAGACCATACCACGGTGCGGGATGGTGGCCGGCCCCGGGAACGTGTATGTGGCGACGGCCAAGAGATTGATCGGCCGCGAAGTCGCGGTGGACCTGGACGCGGGGCCGAGCGAGGTGGCGATCTTCCTGGAGGGCGCGGCAGGCGTCACGTTCGCCGCCGCCGACCTGATGGCGCAGCTCGAGCACGACCCGCTCGCCGTCGCCGTACTCGTTACCGAAGAGCCCGCGACAATGGAGGCCGCCGCCGGAAGGCTGCGCGAGGAAGGGCCTGGACCGGAGGGCCGCATAGACATCGCGCTATCCGCCGGTCGTGATACGACACTGGCGTTCATCAACGCCATCGCTCCCGAGCACCTGGAGCTCATGGTAGAGGAACCGGCGGCTTTGCTTCCGCAAATTCGGGCGGCTGGTTGCGTTTTCCTGGGGCCCTACTCGGCGGTAGCGCTGGGGGACTACATAGCGGGGCCCAGCCACGTGCTTCCCACGGGAGGCGCCGCGGCGAGATTGTCAGGCCTTAGGGCAGAAGATTTCACGCGGGTTATCAACGTAGTCTCCTACGATAAGGAGGGCCTGGAGGAAGACGCCGAGGACGCCGTAGCGCTGGCGAAGATGGAGGGTCTCGCCCTCCACGCGAAATCGGTGGAGGCCAGGCTGGCAGTTCGAGATACACACATGGAGGTGTGATTTGCATAGAACCGGCGGTTGCGGGCGTACGACGAAGGAAACGTCGATCCGGGTATCGATCGACCTGGATGGCACCGGGGAGACGTCGGTGTCAACCGGTCTCCCGTTCTTCGATCACATGCTGGAGTTGATGTTCAGGCACGCGCTCATCGACGTCGAGGTGGACGCCAGTGGCGACCTCGAGGTGGACGGCCATCACACGGTCGAAGACACGGGACTGGCGATAGGAGAGGCACTGGCCGAGGCCCTGGGGGACAAGACCGGCCTGACGCGGTTCGGTTCGAGCCTGGTTCCAATGGACGAGTGCCTCTGCGAGGTCGCAATGGACATCAGCGGCAGGCCGTTTCTTGCCTACGCCGTGGAACTCGAGCAGGAGCCCCTGGGCAACTTCGAGCCGGCACTCGCTCGCGATTTCTTCCAGGCGCTGGTGAACCAGGCCGCCTTGACCATGCACGTGGAGCTGCGCAGAGGAGGCGGCGTGCACCATTCACTCGAGGCTGTTTTCAAGGGGGTTGGACGGGCCCTGAAGGACGCCGTGGCGATCGATCCCCGGGTGAAAGACGTTCCCAGCACCAAGGGATCACTCTGATGGCCACCGTTGGTGTAATCGACTACGGGATGGGCAACTTGCGCAGCGTCGAAAAGGGGCTCGAGAAATCGGGGGTGCGGGCGGCCTTATGCGACAGTGCCTCGTCGTTCGACTGGTACGACGGCCTGGTGCTGCCGGGGGTCGGCGCCTTCAAGGACGCCGTCGAAACGCTGCGCCGTCTCGAGATGGATGCGGCACTCGCTGATTATTTGAAAACGGGCAGGCACCTGTTGGGCATATGCCTGGGAATGCAGCTCCTGTTCGATTTCAGCGACGAGCACGGTAGAAACGAAGGGCTGGGCTTCGTCCCGGGGGGCTGCCTGAGGCTCCCCGAGACGGTCAAGGTACCGCACATGGGCTGGAATACGATGAGGATCGCGAGGCCGAACCCCCTCTTCGACGGCCTGGCGAGCGCGGAGCGTTTCTATTTCGTGCACTCTTACTACTGCGCCCCCGAGGATCCATCCTGGACCATCGGTACCACGGACTACGGGATCGATTTCTCGTGCGCGGTGGGAAAAGAGAACGTATGGGGCCTGCAGTTTCACCCGGAAAAGTCGAGCACCCTCGGTCTTCACATCCTCGAGAACTTCGGAAGAATGGCGGGGGCGGCATCGTGAGCGGTGAGGACTCCGGCTTCCTGGTGATACCGGCGGTGGACATAAGGGGCGGCAGGTGCGTGAGACTCTGGCGCGGCCTCGCCGAAAGGCAGACCGTTTTCGACGAGGATCCCGTGGGCGCGGCGCTGCGGTGGCAGGAAGAAGGCGCGCGCTACCTTCACGTGGTGGACCTGGACGGGGCCTTCGAAGGTTCGCCCGTCAACGCCGGTACTGTCAAAGAGATAGCCCGGGCGCTCGACATACCGGTCGAGGTCGGAGGCGGGATAAGGACAAGGAAGACCGCTCTCGATTACGTCGAAGCGGGACTGGCTCGGGTCGTGGTCGGTACGGCGGCTTTCGACGACCCCGCCTGGCTCCGTGAGGCGACCGAGGCACTGGGAGATCGCCTGGTGGCCGGAATCGACGTGAAAGAAGGCATGGTGGCGGTGCGTGGCTGGATGGGCGTTTCACGGGAGAAGCCCGACGTAGCGGCGAGGCGCCTCGTCGAGGCGGGCGTGCGGCGCATCATCTACACCGACACCCTGAAGGACGGGACGCTCGAGGGACCGAACTTCGAGGGCATAGCGGCTATCGCCGAGGCGTCGCGAGTGCCGGTGATTGCCGCCGGAGGTGTAAGTTCCGTTGAAGACGTCTCGAGGATCGCCGGGATGAGCGAGCTTGGCGTGGAGGGCGTGATAACCGGAATGGCCCTGTACCGAGGACGGTTCACGCTGCCCGAGGCGCTGGGCGCGATTCGCGAGAGGAGTCAATGAATGCTGGCCAAGAGGATCATCCCCTGCCTGGACGTGGAGGGAGGCAGGGTCGTCAAGGGGGTTCACTTCGTGAACCTGCGCGACGCCGGGGATCCGGTGGAGCTCGCGGCGTTCTACGACAGGCAGGGGGCGGACGAGCTGGTTTTTCTCGATATCACGGCGTCACACGAGGGACGTGACACCAGGGTAGAACTCGCGGCACGGGCAGGCGAGGAAGTCTTTATCCCGTACACGATCGGAGGCGGTATCAACTCGCTGGAGGATATCAGGAAAATCCTCAAGGCCGGCGCGGACAAGGTGTCGATCAACACCGCCGCCGTCCTGGATCCAATGCTCGTCAAAAGGGCCGCGGAGAGGTTTGGAAGCCAGTGCGTGGTGGTGGCGATAGACGGCCGCGGCAGGGGGGACGCGGACTGGGAGGTCTACACCCACGGCGGGCGCACCGCCACCGGCATGGACGTCCTCGAATGGGCGAAGCGCGTTGAAGAGCTGGGGGCCGGTGAGATAATGCTGACGAGCATGGACCGGGACGGCACAAAGCTCGGGTACGACATACCCCTGACCCGGTCGGTCTGCGAGTGCGTCTCGATTCCCGTTATAGCCAGCGGCGGCGCCGGAACGCTCGAGCACCTCGCGGAAGCGATACTGCTGACAGGGTGCGACGCGGTGCTGGCGGCGAGCATATTCCACTACGAGGAGCACAGCATCGCGCAGGCGAAGAGGCACCTGGCTAACCGTGGCATCGAGGTGCGTCACGCCTAGTGGGGCGCGGCATGGGCGCCGGGGTCCGCCTACGTGCGGCGCCCCGTGCCCGTGGGCATTGTTCAATTCCCCCTCGAAATGCATTATGATTTCTAATGAGTGATGACATGGAATAACCTGCTGACTTCCAACGTTACCTGAAGTGCATTTCGCGAGGAGGATCCGGTGATCTCAGTAAGAAGAATGGTGCCTGTCGCGGTTGCCGCGGCTGTCATCCTTGCAACCACTTGTATCGCGGCGGGAGGGTGCGGAAAATCAGCCGAGTCCGGCGAGTTCAAGGTGGGGGTAATCGTGTCACTGTCCGGCCCGGCGGCTCCACTGGGCCAGTCGGAGCAGAAGGCGATAAACCTGCTCAAGAAACAGCTCGTGAAGGAGGGGGGAATCGACGGCCGGCCGGTCGAGTTCCTCATCGAGGACGACGAGAGCGATCCGGCTAAGGCGAGCGTCGCGGCCAACAAGCTTATCAACCAGGAACAGGTATCGGCCATCATAGGGTGCAGCTCAACCGGCTCGACACTGGCGGTGGTTCCGATCGCCGAGAAGGCAATGGTTCCGGTAGTGGCCATGGCGGCGGGAACGCAAGTCACCCGGCCGGTGAAAAAGTATTTCTTCAGCGTGGCGCCCTCCGACGCCCTCGTCATCGAGCGCGCCATGATCTATTTCAAGAACGATGCCAAGGTAACCAAGCTTGCCATACTGCACGACGCCAACGCATACGGTCAAGGCGGTGCCGACCAGGTCGTTCTAGCGGCGCCGAGATACGGGATCAGCATCGTCGCCAACGAGAGCTACGGGTCGGCCGATACAGACATGACCGCGCAGCTTACCAAGATTCAACAGACGGCGGCGCAGGCCGTTCTGGTATGGGGCACCAACCCCGGTCCGGCTTCAATCGCGAAGAACATGCAGCAGCTCGGGGTGAAAACACCTTTCGTAGGGTCGTCCGGAATCGCCAACAAGACGTTCATCGACCTCGCGGGAGCGGCGGCGGAGGGCGCGGTGTTCCCGGCCAGCAGGCTGATCCTTCCGTCGACCATCGAGCCGGGCAGCAAGTGGGCGAAGACGGTCGAGGAGTTCAGCAGCGCTTACAAGAAAGAGTACGGCTCGGACATCGATACGTTCGCCGCACACGGTTGGGACGCCGCGAACATCGTCGTGGACGCCATCAGGGAAGCGGGTGACAGCAGGTCCGGGATCAGGGACAGCATAGAGAAGTTGAAGGACTACCCAGGAGCAGACGGTGTGTTCACGTACTCCCCGACGGATCACGCCGGACTCAAGGTGAGCGCCCTGGTGATGGTCATGATCGAGAACTCCCAGTGGGTGGAGGCCGTACCTTGACGAAGGGAACACCGCTTCTCCCATGAGAACGCGGATCGTATCTGGTGCTGGGGGCTGTTGAATTTGTGGACATCATTCAACTATTGTGGTTAAATGCATTTCTATTGATTCGGGGGCTGTTAATTCTGGATTGAGGAGGGGGAGTCGTATGGTTCGATGGAAACGGGGAATGAGGTTGACGGTCCTGCTTCTATGCGCCCTTGCGGTCGTGGCGTTCAGCGCGATCGGGTGCGGCACGAAGTCGGTTGACACCTCGAAGAGCGTGTACAAGATCGGGGCGGTGCTGTCGCTATCCGGTCCGGCCGCCCCACTCGGAGTACCAGAGCAGAACGCTCTGAAGATGCTCGAGAACGAGCTCAACTCCGGTGAAGGCGTTGAGGGGCACAAGGTAGAGTTCATTATCGAGGACGACGAGAGCGACCCCGCCAAGGCCAAGGCGGCGATCACGAAGCTTATAACCCAGGAGAAGGTCTCCGCCATGATAGGTTCGAGTTCAACGGGAGCGACGCTCGCGATGGTTCCCGTTGCGGAGAGCAGCCAGGTCACTCTGGTGTGCTGCTCTGCCGGCACGGCCATTACCAAGCCGGTCAAGAAATACATCTTCCGCACTCCTCCTACGGATTCAATGGCCATCGACAGGGTTCTCGCCTACCTTACGAAAACGATCAAGGTCAAGCAGATCGCGATACTCCACGACGCGAACGCCTTCGGGACCGGCGGCGCTGACGAGCTGGCGGAAAAGGCCCCCAAGGCCGGGGTCACGGTGGTGGCGAAAGAGAGCTACGGCTCGACCGACACTGACATGACCGCGCAGCTTACCAAGATACAGCAGACTCCCGCGCAGGCGCTCGTCGTCTGGGGGACCAACCCCGGGCCTGCGTCGATCGCCAAGAACATGGAGCAGCTCGGGATGAAGATCCCTTACATAGGCAGCCACGGTATCGCCAACAAGACGTTTATCACGCTGGCCGGCTCCGCGGCCAACGGAGTGGTCTTCCCGGCGGGCAGGATGTTGATACCCTCGTCCATAGCTTCCGGCACGGAGTGGCGAAACGCCGTCGATAAGTTCACGACGGATTACAAGGCGAAGTACAACAAGGACGCGGATACCTTCGCGGCTCACGGATGGGACGCGGGCCTGATACTTACCAACGCGATGAAGACGGCGGGCACGGACAAGGCCAAGATCCAGAGCGAAGTCGAGAAGACGACCGGCCTGGTGGGTATCGACGGGACATACAACTACACGGCCACGAACCACGACGGGCTGAAGGTCAGCGACCTGATCATGATCAAAATCGAGAACGGGGAGTGGACACAGTCCAAGTAATCCCCCGGGCGACCGGCTCGAAAAAAGAATCAGGCCAGGCCTCATCGGGGTCTGGCCTGATTTACTGAAAGGGGAACGGGCGATTGAAGACGGATGACAGGAGCCAGGCCTGGCTGCTGTGGGGTTCTACCGCGGTAGTCCTGGTCCTGGTCACCGTCACGCTCATCAACAAGAGGGCCATCGGCCTGCAGTGGGTACTGTCCGGCCTGACGGTGGGAAGCATATACGCGCTGGTCGCGATGGGCTTCTCGGTCATATACTCGAGCACCAGGGTGATCAACTTCGCGCAGGGGGGCTTCAGCATGCTTGGCGGCATGCTGATGTTCTCCCTTTCCGTCGAGGGAGGGCTCCCACCCTGGCTGGGCTTCGTGCTGGCCGTTCTTATTGTCACCGCCATGGGAGCGGGGTTCGAGAGGATCGTCATACGACCGATGAGGAACCACTCGGTTATCTCGGTGATAATCGTGACGATCGGTCTATCCATTTTCATGACCGCCACCGCCAAATGGATCTGGGGTACAGACCCGGTAAAGATCGCGGCCTTCTCGGGGGAGAAACCGCTGCGGTTCCTCGGGGCGGCCATCGTCCCGCAGAGCTTATGGGTGTTCGGCTTCGCGTTGATAGCGGTGTTTCTGGTATTCCTCTTCTTCAACCGGACCCTGCTTGGCAAGGGGATGAGGGCCGCCGCGGACAACCCTGACGCGGCTAGTCTTGTGGGCGTGAACGCTTCCACCAGCTCCCTGGTAGCCTGGACGATCGCGTCCGCCCTCGGCGCGGCGGCGGGGGTCGTAATAGCGCCGATACACTTCGCGTCCTACAGCGTGGGCACGGCCCTGGGTCTGAAGGGCTTCTCGGCGGCCGTTCTCGGCGGCCTGGGAAGCGCCCCCGGTGCGGTCGTGGGAGGCCTGGTGCTCGGCGTAGTCGAGCAGATAGCAGCGGGATACCTGCCGTCCGGATACAAGGACGCGGTGGCGTTTCTCATACTTATCCTCGTGCTGCTGGTGAGGCCCCAGGGCCTGTTGGGCAAGCGCGAAGACGTAAAGGTATGAAGTGATGGACAAAGAGAAGCCAAGAGAGATCGAGAACGCCTGGCGCAGCTACAGGACGCTGGTCGTGGTAGCGGCGTTCATATTCCTTGTTCCCGCCTGGGCCGGGTTCATACCCGGGGACGTTCTGCACATCGACATCGTGAACGTAATGGTGCTCGCCGGCGTCTACGCGTGCGCTGTCATCGGGCTGAACCTTCTAATCGGTTACGCGGGGCAGATCTCCCTGGGGCACGCGGCGTTCTTCGGGATAGGCGCATATACGACGGCGATATTGTGCACCAGGGTGACCTGGTGCCCCACCTGGCTGGGAATCGTCGCCGGCACCGTGCTCGCCGGAGCCGTGGGGTGGCTGGTGGGAAAACCCGTGTTGAGGCTGAAGGGGAACTACCTGGCGATGGCCACACTCGGGCTGGGCGAGATCGCCTTCATACTCTTCCAGCAGGGCATGCCCGACATCGTTCGCTGGATCGTATTGTTCGGCGCGGTTCCCACGGTTGCGGGGGTCGCCTGCTGGCAGGGAATCATGTCGAGAAAAGGAGGCAAGGGGTTTGATTACCGCCCGCTGGTGAGCACGCTCGCGGTCTTCCTGGTCATCGACATAGTATCGTTCATGTTCGTCAAGCAGAACACCAAGGGTACCGTGGGAATACTCGACATTCCACCCCTTTCCATCTTCGGGTTCAAGTTCGACACCGACCTGAAGTATTACTTCGTGGTATGGGCCGTGGTGATGCTTCTGATGCTGGTTTCCATAAACTTGATCAGATCGCGGGTGGGCAGGGCGCTACGGGCGCTCCACTCCAGCGAGGTCGCGGCGGACGCCATGGGCGTCAATAGCGGGCGATACAAGACGAACGTCTTCGTACTCAGCGCGGCTTTCGCGGGGCTGGGGGGAGCCTTGTTCGCGTTGTTCCAGAAGTACATCAACCCGGAATCGTTCATTCTCTCGATCTCGATACTATTCGTTACGATGGTCGTGGTCGGTGGCATGGGCAACGTATGGGGAGGCCTCATAGGCGTCGTCCTCCTGACCTTTCTTCCTTCTGTAATCCAGGCGCTTCCCCAATGGATACCAGGCCTTCCCTCGGGGCTCGCGAACTTCAGCAATTACCAGCTCGTGCTGTACGGCCTCCTGCTGATAGTCTTCATGATGTTCCTGCCAAGTGGTGTCGCTTCCGGCCTCTTGAGGGCCGCGAAGTCGACAGGGGTGCGCGCGAGGCGGATCAGGGACAGGATCAAGGCCAGGAAGATGGAGGGATGATGATGGCCGAGGCCCGGATCCTGAGTATCGATAACGTCACCAAGCGGTTCGGCGGGCTTGCCGCGCTCAAGGACGTCTCTTTCTCGGTAACGGAGGGCGAGATAAAGGCGATGATAGGCCCGAACGGTGCGGGTAAGACGACCATGTTCGACGTACTGACGGGTATTCTCAGCCCGAGCGCGGGCGACGTTTTCCTGAAGGGTGAAAGCGTGATAGGCAAGAGGCCGGACCAGATAACAGGCGCGGGCATGGTCCGGACGTTTCAGACAATAAAGCTCTTCGAGGGCATGAGTGCCCTCGAGAACGTCATGGTCGGCTGCCACTGCCGCACCAACGCGGGTTTCTTGAGGTGCGCCGCGAGGTTTCCCTCGGCGAGGCGCGAGG
>CAZAIS010000077.1:0-8958 GCA_964485255.1 uncultured Acidimicrobiales bacterium
TAGTATAACTGCACTCCCGGGTCAATTGACAAGTCCACTAACCTGAACTAATAATTATGCGCTGAATGGGTCGCCTTAGCTGCGCCGAGCTGAATGCGCTCCAGACGATACTCTCAGGTACCGACCGCAAGGTTGAAACGAAAGGAGACGCAGGAATGCCGTACTTCAGTGACATCCAGCCATTCTACGACTCGCTCGGGGAACTGTTCGAGAAGCTCGCCTCGGACCCGGCGATCAACGAAAAGGCACTCGCTTCGAAGCTGCTCGTGCACTTCATCTACAGCGATCCGGCAGGCGAGGTCTGGATCGACTGCCGCGGCGACGAGATGAAGCTCCTGGCGGGCCCGCAGGACTGCCCGGAGGCGGACGCCACGCTGACGATGGCTACGGATGTCGCGCATAAATTCTGGCTGGGCAAGCTGAACCTCATCAAGGCCCTGACCGTGGGAGACATTGAGTCCGAGGGCTCCGTTCCCAAGCTGCTCAAGATGCTCCCCGTGATCAAGCCGGCCTTCAAGATATACCCCGAGATACTCAAGGAGAAAGGCCTGGAATCCATCATCGACGTCGGTTGAGGCCGAGCGCATGAAGCCGGCCGCCACTACCTGGAGGAGCGTATGAACGGCAACGGTAGCGCCGTAAAAGAGCTGAAGAGAATGCTCGGGGAGGGCAACGTGCGGACCGGCACGCAGGCCCTCTCGTCGTACTTCGTGGAGCCGCTCGACAGAGCTGATCTCACCGTGGTCAAGCCACAGGACGTGGACCAGCTCTCTGACGTGGCGGCGTTCTCCTACGAGAACGACATCCCACTGTTCTCGGTCAGGCGCAAGACCGACGGGGGCAATCTCTCCGGAAAGAAAGGCATCCTGGTCGACGTGTCCGGGATGAACCAGATCAAGAAGATCGACAAACGAAACCTGACGGCGAACGTGTACGCCGGGGTTACCTTCGAGCAGCTCTCCAGGGAGCTCGCCAAGGATAACCAGAGGTTGCTCTACCCGCTCGCCGGAACCTCCCCTTCGATCGTCCGCTCCTACATGGACCGCGACGTGCTCATGGGAGAGGGCGGCTACCGCCACCCGCACATCTCGGTCTTCCACGCGATGATGGCCGACGGGCAGGTCTGGGTATCGGGCTCCCAGCAGCTCACCGACGAGGGCCACGCCGACTTCCGCGAGGACCAGGGACCGCAGTTCTCCCCGTTCTTCGGCGCCTCGGAGGACATCTTCGGGATACCTTACTACGGCCTTGTCTACACTTACCCCAACCGCGAGGAGCGCAGGCTCCTGGCCTTCGGGTTCGAAGAGGTCGGACCGGCGAGGGACCTGCTCTACAAGGTCAGCCGCGCGGAGTGGTGCTTCGAGGCTTTCGCCGCCAACGACCGCTACCTCTCGGTGGTCCTCGCGAACAACGACTCCTCGGCGGTCGCCGGCATCAAGAAAAAGCTCAATCCCTGGACGGTCGTGGTCACCATGGAACACTACAAGGACCTGGTGGACGTCTGGGACCGCTATACCAGGGAAGCCGCAAAGGACCTGGGGGCGAAGTCGCTCAAGGGCCAGATCCCCGAGGCCTGCGAGGCGGCGCTAGGCAGGCCCTGGAACCTGTACGACAGGGACTTCTTCAAGGGCCGCACCAGGGACATCAACTGCTATAACTACTTCAAGAACGTGCCCGATACGTTCTCGGTCATCGACGAGCAGGCAAGCTCCGCGGGGCTCAAGCCCGAGGACCTCGGCAAGATAATCGTCCCCGTCTACTTCGGGGCCTCGGCCTACTGCGAGGCGGACCTCTACTACGACCCGAAGGACGAGAAAGGATCGAGCGCGGCGGCCGGCGCCAGGCTCAAGGCGTACGAGGCCCTCATTGACGCGAAGGCGTTCATCGACAGGCCGCGGGGCGCCGTGGCGGAGATGCTCTACTCAAGGATGGACCCCTCGTACGTGAAGATGATCAAGCTATTCAAGAGGACGGTGGACCCCAAGGGCCTCTTGAACCCGGACCAGCTACTGGAAGGAGTCTAGACGATGAAGCGCAGAATTACCGCCCCGCGCGAGGCTCTGGCGGAGCTCCGGGAAGACTTCTCGCTGTGTGGCAAGTGCAAGCTATGCCAGGGCGTCATGGCGCAGCAGTGTGACGACCCCCGCTTCTGGCGCAATTGCCCCTCGGGTACCCGCTTCAGGTACGAGGCGTACTACGCGCCCGGCAAGCTAGAGATGGCCAGGTGCCTCGACCTCGCGGAGATCGAGCCCGACGAAATGATGCAGCACGCCCTGTACACCTGCATGCTCTGCGGGTCATGCGACGACAGGTGCTATCCGGTGAAGCAGCTCCATCCACTGTGGGTGATCGAGCTTCTGCGCGAGCAGGCGGTAGCCGACGGGTGGGCGCCCCTCGACTACTTCGCCGAGATGATCTCCAACATGGAGAAGACGGACAACCCCTACGGCGTGACCGCGGACAAGCGCGTCGCCTGGGCCAAGGACATGAAGATAAAGGACGCGCTCAAGGACAAGGTCGAGTGGCTGCTCTTCGTGGGCGACGACTACTCGAGCTTCGAGGCGATGGCCCCGAGGATCCAGGCGGTCGCCCGCGTGCTCCAGAAGGCGGGGGTCAGCTTCGGGACACTGGGCAAACATGAGGTGTCGAGCGGCAGCCCGCTGCTGCTTATCGGTGACCGCGACTTCTTCGAGATGTTCGCCGCCGCCAACCTGGAGCTATTCGAGAAGGCGGGCGTGAGCAAGGTCGTTACCGCGGATGCCCACGCGTACAGCGTGATGAAGGACGAGTACTCGAAGGCGTCCGACATCGAGTTCGCCAGCTTCGCCGAGATGGCCGCCGGGCTCCTGGCCGACGGCAAGCTGAAGCCCTCCAAGGAGGTCAAGGTTAAGGCCGTATACCACGACCCGTGCAGGCTCGGCAGGCGCCAGGGCGTCTTCGACTCTCCGCGCGACGTGCTGGGCGCGATACCCGGGCTCGAGCTGCTCGAGTTCGAGCGCTCGCACAAGAACTCGCTGTGCTGCGGCGGAGGCGGCTCGGTATTCTTCTGGGAGCCCGAGTACGCCCTCTGGGTAACCAAGGAGCGCCTGTTCGAGGCCGAGCACGCGGGAGCGGAAGCGATTGTAACCTCCTGCCCGCTGTGCGTGCGGATGTTCGAGAACGGCATCGCCAAGACGAAATCGAAGATGAAGGTCTACGACCTGGCCGAGATACTCGACCAAGCGCTGTAGGAGGATGCTTGATATGGCAAAAAGCAGGATAAGAGAGGAACTTCGTGCCAGGCGGGTCGTCCACCGGCCGCTGGTCATGGAGAAAGACCCCGAGCACAACAGGGCGGAGATCCTCGGCCAGGCGCTCGATGCCCTCAAGGAGGCGCTGGGCGAGGAGTGGGCCACCGACGCGCCGTCGGTCCTTTGCGGTTACGCGCGCGACCAGAGCTTCACGCCGGCGTCGTACCCCCACATCGTCGCCCTGCCCGCGAGCACCGAGGAGGTGCAGGCCGTCTACCGTATCGCGAACGAGCTTCTTCTCGACGTGATGCCTTTCGGCACCGGCCTCACTACCGCGGGCCTCGCGCTCCCGCCGTACGGCGGCATCCTCTGCGACCTCCGCAGGATGGACAAGATAGTGGAAATCGACGGCGAGAACATGTTCGCCACGATAGAGCCGGGCGTGAACTATCTCATGCTCCAGGCCGCCGCCCAGCAGGTCGGCTGCAGGGTGCTCAACCCCTCGACGTCGGCGACGGCGGGAGTACTGAGCAACCACCTCTTCTGCAACATCAACACCATGGCTTCCAAGTACGGGTTCGGCATGGACAACATCCTGGACGTCGAGGCCGTGCTTCCGACGGGCGAGATACTGAAGACTGGAGCCGCCTCGTACGGAGCGGCAAAGGGAGCCGTCTGCGGGCCCGGCCCCGACATATCCTGCCTGTTCAGGTACGCGTTCGGCACGCTGGGCATAGTCACCAGGATGACGGTCCGGCTGTACCCCGAGGCGCCGTTCCACCAGCAGATATTCCCCGCGTACGAGGAAGACAACCTCGAGGTCCTGGCCAGCGCCCTCTACGAGGTCGCGCAGGACAACCTGTCACTCGAGCTCGCCCACCTCATGAACTCCTTCTACGGCATCTTCATGGGGGACAACAACAAGGAAGCCAGCAAGGTCGCCGAGCTCATGCCGCGACACAACCTGCTTACCATCTTTGGGGGAGAATCCGAGGAGGAGGCCGATGTCAAGGCCGAGGTCACCCAGAAAATGCTCGAAGAGAAGTTCCCGATGTTCGATTACCTCCCCAAGGAAGCCCTGCTGGACATGACCGAGGAATACGACTTCGTAAACTTCGACAAGTGGGTCAAGTACTTCAACGTGACCGTCAGGGTGCAGCGCGTCCGAGGCTCGTTCATGATCGGCGCGCTAATCGACAAGCTCAACAACATGGTCGGAATAGAGGCGCTTATGCGCACTGCGTGCACCAACCAGGTCGGCACGACGGACGACGCCCTCCCGCCGGATGACGCTTCCACGTACCTGCAGCCATACCACATGGGTCGCAGCGCCTACATGGAATACGACGTCTACACGAACCAGGCGGACAAGGACGACCTCATCAGGATACTGATGGGATACGGGCGCGCCACCGCTACCGCCATGAGCCAGGGCATGATCATCGCCGCCGGCGGAGGGGCCCTCATCAAGGGCGTCGTTCCCATGATGGACCTGGCGATGCAGGCGGGGCAGCCCAACATGGTCCAGTTCATGGACGCCTTCACGAAGATAAAAATGGCGCTCGACCCCAACAATATCTCGAACAGGCGCTGGGAGTACGACACCGGCTGCATGAAGAAGGTCTTTTTCTAGATGCGCGGGCTCCTTTCATACGCATGGAGGCACAGGCGCGCGGCCGGCGCTCTGGCTATCGCGCTGGCCGGGTCGGCCGCCGGGCTCTCGCTGGCGGCCAACCTGGACGAGGGCAGGAAACGACACCTCGAGAAGCGGCTCTCCGAGGCGCGCAGGATGCCCGGTCGGCTGCTGACATGAAGACCCGCCGGACCGTTACAACCAGGGGGTAGAGATGGACACCAGTTCGAATGAAGTAACCGTCGTGGGAGCCGGGCTCGCCGGCATGACCGCGGCCCTCAACCTCGCAAGGGAAGGCAAGGAAGTCCTGGTCCTCGAGCGTTACGATCAACCGGGCGGCATGCCCCAGGTGAGACCCGCGATCGACGTGACACCGTTTGACGTCGTTCCCGTCGGCAGGTTCATCGGGGTCGATCTCGGCGCCCCGCAGGTGGTCCCCTGCGACAAGTGGAACTTCTACGCCTTCGACCACAAGGTGGAGATGAAGGTCAATGAAATCAACCTCCACTGCGTGGAGCGCGGCCCCAGGAAGACCGCCCTCGACGGGCAGCTCTACGACCTGTGCCTGGAGGCCGGGGTCAAGTTCGAGTTCAACCGGGATCTCATATCGCAACACGACTTCGCGCAGCTCCCGCCCAACTCGATCATCGCCACGGGGCTATACCCCAACGGTTGCTTCGAGTCGTACAACATCCCCTACCAGAAGGTATTCGGGTACATGGGCCGGGGAAAGACGGAAAACTGGCCTAGCTGCGCGGTCTGGATGCACGACTACATCCTGGACTACGCATACTACGGGGCGAGCAACGGCTCGATCTTCTGCTTGTACTTCGCCAGGGAGCCGGTAAAGAAGGGCGAGTTCGACCGTTTCGTCGAGACGCAGCTCGAGGGACAGGAGGGAATGCATTGCGCTTCGTGGATCTACCACGAAGGGCTGGTGCCGACCGCCGCGTACAACACGCCGCACCTCTTCGAGGGAGACAAGATACTCGCCGGGACATGCGCGGGTGCAATGGACCCGTTCGCGCTCTTCGGTGTGCACGGCTCGCTCGTCTCGGGCAAGATCGCCGCGATAGCCCACACGGACAAGGCGGAAGCCTACGCGCTGTTCAAGAAGTTCACCAGGTACTACAACCGGAACTTGAGGATCCGCAGGATTTTCGACGCTACTCCCGTCGCCGTGAAGAAGCGGGTGATGGGCCCACAGTTGCAGTTCTCGCAGGACCATATCGACAAGCTGGCTCCCATGATGAATTACTTCTTCAGGGCACTGCCGGGGTACCAGGAACTGCCGAATTGACACGAGGCGCAGGATCGCCATGGGAGGAGAATCAGATGTCTGAGGTGACAATCGTAGGCGCGGGCCTCTCCGGGCTCATTGCGGCCATCAACCTGGCGAAGGACGGGCACAAGGTCAGGATCCTCGAGCGCGAGAAGCGCATCGGAGGGATGCCCGAGTTCAGGCCCGACCCCGCCGGGAGCCCGTTCGATCTAGAGTCGCTCAACCGGTGGATGGGAGTGGACATCTCAGCGGCGGTCAAGATAATCGACGATTCCAACGTGTACGCGTGGGGCAGGAAGTTCGATTTGCCGATGCGAGGCTCGATCGGCATGTACATGGTGGAGAGAGGAAGCCGCTCGACCTCGCTGGACAGCCTGCTGCTGGCCGAGGCCGACAAGCTGGGCGTGGAAGTCGAGTTCGACCGCGCGATTATCACCCAGGGTGATTTCGCGAGGCTTCCCGACAACACAATCGTAGCGACGGGCTTGAAGATCGAGCCCTACGAAGCTTTATGCGTCCCCTACGAGCCCCTCTACGGCTACTTCGCCAAGGGCACGGTGGACCACGACCGCACCATAGTCTCCCTCTGGATGGACGATTTCACCAAGGACTACGCGTTCAACTGCACGATCAACGGCGTCTGCTTCGCGCTGCTGTTCCAGCGGAACGTGCCCCTGACCCGCTGGGGTAAGGAGAAGTACGTCGAGATGGTCGCCGAGAACATGGGCTGGGAGTTTGACAACTGGAAGGACCTCATGGGAGGCGCGTGCCCCGTCGGCAGTCTGCGCAACCCGCAGCTATTCAAGGGGAACAAGATATTCGCGGGTACGCTGGCGGGCGTGATCGACCCGTTCCTGTTCTTCGGCATGCTCGGCGCGCTGGTGTCCGGGAAGATCGCGGCAAAGGCGATCGACGACAAGGCCGATGCGTACAACGACTTCCGTCGGGCGGTGGTAACCTACTACCCGAACTACGTGGCCAAGAGGATCTGGAACCGCGTGCCCGACGCCGTGAAAAAGCCGATAGTATGGACCGGCTTTTCGATGATGCCGAAAATGGAGGACTTCGCGACCAAGCGCTTCGCCCGCAACATCCCCGGCTGGCGCGTCTCCACCCGCTGACTTAACTTTTGGGGGTCAGGTCTAGAAAGTTAAGTCGCGGGCTTTCCGGGCCCGGGGCGGACGCCGACTGGACCAGCCGGCCCTCTGTCCGATCCGTCAAGGGGGAACCTTGTACGACGCGGTAATCATCGGATCTGGCATTGGCGGTCTGTCCGTAGCGGACCTTCTGTCAAGGCGGGGCAGGAAGATCCTAGTGCTCGAGCAGAGCGAGAGGCTGGGAGGCTGCTGCGCCACGTACGACCTCAACGGCCACAAGTTCGACGTCGGCGCGATCTTCATACTCTACAAGGAGATCTACGAGCGCTTCTTCGAGATGATGGGGCTGCGCCTCGATGACTACCTGGAAATGCGCCTCCTGGATCCGGTATACGACATGCACTTCCGGGACGGCTCCAGCGTCCTGCTGCCGATGGACCCCGTCGAGTCCGCTGACGTAATATCCTCCTTCGCCCCCGGCGACCGTGAGGGCTGGCTGACCTTCTGCCGCCGCATGGCGCGGATCTGGGACGCGGTCAAGTCCCTCGTGGAAAAGCCTTTCCCGCCGCTCGAGCAGTTCGGGACGCTGTCCCACGCGGCACGCACGGCCGCGAGCCTGAGCGTCCTGCGCGCCATCCCGGCCCTGCTGTCCGTGGCGATGACAAACCAGGACGCGGTCAACAGGCGCTACATGAAGGACCCCAAAGCGCTCACCATAGTCTCCTTCGAGAACCTGTTCGCGGGCATCCCCGCTGATCGCATAAGCGGTATTTTCGCGGTAATGAGCTACCTGTCGCACGAGGGTTACTGGTACCCGAAAGGGGGCATGGGGGCGGTGCCGGACGCCCTCTCGCGAGTCGCTCTCGAGAACGGCGCCGAGATTCGCATGAAGACACTCGTTACGCGCATCGTGATCGAGGGCGGGAGGGCAGTGGGGGTCGAACTCGACAGCGGCGAGGTGATTCGCTCGGAGACCGTGGTGTCCAACGCGAGCGCCATACCGACGTACCTGGACCTTGTGGGCAGACAGAACCTGCCGAGTCGCTTCGCCCGAGCCGTCGAGGGCTTCACGCTTTCGATTCCCGCCCCCATGGTGTACTTCGGCCTCCGCCGGAAGCCGGACCAGATCAAGAGCCATTTCACCGTCATGGTCCCACCGCCGGAGCAGCTCAATGCTTACTGGGACGAGTATTACTCTGAAGGTCTGATCCCCCCGATCGGGGACCTTCCCCACGGCCTCATCTGCGCAAGCGTTACCGACCCCGGACTCGCCCCCGAAGGCAAGTTCAGCCTGGGCTTCCTGTGCGCGAGCCCCTACCACCTTAAATACGGCACCTGGGACGACCTCAAGCCGTCGTTTATCGAGGACACCATCAGGCACCTCGACCGGACGATGCTGCCCGGAGTGAGCGGTCTGATCGAGGAGAAAGACATGCGAACGCCGCTCGACTTCGAGCGCGAGTTGATGCTACCCGAGGGCTCGATATACGGGCTGGAGATGTCCATCCCCAACCTCGGCCCGTTCAGGCCCTCATGGAGGTCACCGGTCATAAGGGATCTCTACCTCACCGGCGCCAGCACGAACCCGGGCGGCGGAGTGCCGCTGGTCATGATCTCCGGAATCAACGCTTCCGCCTGCATCGTCCGCGATAAATCCTGGTAGGCGTCGTTCACTTTTTACTTTTCTTGTTTACTTTTTTGCGTTATTCCCGCCGG
>CAZAIS010000078.1:0-8922 GCA_964485255.1 uncultured Acidimicrobiales bacterium
GCGAGACGATCTACCTGTACGACCACAGGAACGAGAGGCACCGCGATACGCTGGAGAAGCTGGCCTTCGACACCACCCTGGCCGCCATCGAGCAGTGCAACGTGCCCCTGGCGGCTTTCGAGCCAGTGACGCGGAAGATAATGAGCCCGCTCGCCTTCGACTTCAACGAGTGGCAGAAGAAGATTTCGGCGGCGTTCGACCCCAACGGCGTCTCCGACACCGGCTTCTACACCGACGAAAAAGACCCCGACTACTCGAAGATCGACCCCTCCAAGATCCGGAAGCTCAACGAACTCAAAGAACGCGGGTCACCCTGAGATGGGGCCGAAACAGATGTGGCCAGGTTCTTTCCTGATTCGCGGCGCTCAACCGGCGCGGCGCCGACCCGGCGGTCCCACGGGAGGGATCCTGCCCCCGGCAACACGTTTCCAGGAAGCCGCAGGCCTCGCGGGTTTCACGGGCAACACCGGAATGCCGCAGGCTCGTTAACGGATGCCAGCCCGCTACTCAGCTTCGGCGGCGCGGTCGAGGATCGGCTGGGGAAAACTGATACCGAGGGCGGCGGCCGCCGTCTTGTTCACCTCTAAGAGCGTATCCAGGTTCCGCTCGAGCGGTATCGAGGCCGGGTTGCCGCCGTCGAGGACGTCCGCAAGCATGCGCCCACCGGCCAGTCCGGCCTTGGTGAAGTCCGGCCCCAGCCCGGCCAGGGCTCCCTTTTTCACGAATCCCGGGTCGTTGATGAACAGGGGGATCCCGGCCCCGCCCGTGACCGAGACCACGTCATCGAAGGCCGCCATCACCGTGTTGTCGCCGGTTACGTACAGCGCCTGCGGGGTTTGCGACCCCCCGGCCCGGGCCGCTCCTCGCAGGAAGCCCTCGAGCGCGCTCTTCACGTCCTCCCTCCGGCGCACCTCCAGCTCCGCGAGCGCAATGCCCTTTGCGGCACAGTATTCCCTCATGGCACGGACGGCGGACTCGGCGTTCGCTTCGTCCGGGTTGAACGCGGTCGCGATCGCCGCCACCCCGGGTACGCACTCAGTGATGATGTCGATCGTCCCGTTCACCGGTGGAGGTGAATAGACGCCCGTCAGGTTGGGCGGGTGCTCGCTGTCGGACTCCGCGACCCCGGCGGCCACCGGGTTGTAAACTGAGGTGAAGACCACCGGCTTGTTCTTGACGTGCTTGCCGGCGGCCACAAGGCAGGGAGTGGTGAGGGGGACCACCGCATCCAGCTTCGCGGAGGCGAACGAGCGGGCCGCGGCGTCGATCTTCGCCTGGCTCCTGGCGCAGTCGCGGAAATCGACCTGGAGGTTTTTCCCCTTCGTGTAACCCCTCTCCTCGAGACCGGCCAGCAGGCCCCTGTACGCGGATTCGGTATCCGGATCGGGGCCGTACTGGAACACGCCGATCCTCTTGACTGATTGCCCGCAAGAGCAGGCGGACAGGACTGTCAGCGCCGGCACCAGCAGGAGCAGGACCACCGCGGCCCGGCTCCGCCTCATGCTCGTTGTCTTCATTGAGAGACCGCGCATGTCGCACCTCCGGTATGCTTCCGGTAAAGAATCAATTGTAACCCACGCGCGCGGGCACCCGCCCCACGCCGTACCGGCAGCACCCGCCCCACGCCGTACCGGCCGCGCCTGGGACGCGCCTCCAGCCGTACTCCAACCGCGCCGCCGCGAGCCGGGCGGGCTTCCCGCGCGGTCCGCGGCTTGTCGCCCGCTGCTATGATTGAGACTGAACGACGGCGGGTGCCCGTGCCGGGGCGCGGGACACCGTTTCCCCGGCCGGCCGTGGCGAGCCCGGCGACCCGAACGGAGCGAGGAGGGGATGTACGGATGGAGCCCACGTTCCGCGACGCGACCGCGGATGACGCCGGGCCGATAGCCTACATGGCCCACATGGCGGGCCGGGGACACGCGAGGATTTCCACATATGACCTCATCATTCCGGGCCCGCCGGGACCGAGCGCTCAGCGCATCTACATGATCAAGCGTCTGGTAGCCGCCGAGACCGTTTGCATGCTCCACTTCACGCACCACCGCGTCGCGTGCGTCGAGGGGCGCGCCGTCGCGTGCATGGGCGCCCTCACCTCCGGGGAAGCGGGACTGCTCGCGTTCGTCCGGGCGCTCAAGGAGATCGGGTGGACGGAAGCCGAGGTCGCGCTCATGCGCACCGGCATGTCGATCTACAACAGGGTCGAGCCGCCAGTGCCACGGGGCTCCTGGGCGATCGAAAACGTCGCCACGCTGCCCGAGTACAGGCGCCGAGGCCTCGCGGCCGGTCTGCTGGAGATGACGCTCGAGCAGGGGCGCCGCCTGGGGCATAGAAGTGCACAACTGGCGGTTCACATCGGGAACGACGCCGCCCGGGATTTCTACGGCGGGAACGGGTTCGAGATCACCGCCGAGCGGAAGGACCCCGAGTTCGAGGCGATATTCGGCTGCCCGGGAATGTGGGAGATGGTGAGGCGACTCTGAAAGGAGTTCAAATGGAAGTCAGCCTGAAGCTCGAGGTGGGATCGCCCCCCGATCCGGCGGACCCGGTATTCAAGAAGCTGCGGATCTTCAACGGCCTGGTCGGATGCGCCTTCCTGGCCCAGGCGGTTCTGATGCTGGTGCTCAGCAGCAGCTTCAGCCTGCCGCTCACTACTTCTTACGCGGGCGGCGGCGCGGGAGGCGTCCTCACCACCACAAGGGAGATCGCGCTCGTGAGGATGGGGCCGCTGATAGCGCTCTTCCTGTTCATAAGTGTGCTGGCGCATTTCACGGTGATAATGCCCGGCGTCTTCGAATGGTACGTGAGGAATCTCGGCAGGGGCATCAATTACGCGCGCTGGATCGAGTATACGTTCAGCTCGTCGGCTATGATATGGATCATCGCGATGCTGGCCGGGATGTACGACCTCTCCAGCCTCATCCTCATCTTCTTCCTCAACTCCATGATGATCCTGTTCGGCTGGATGATGGAGCTGCATAACCAGACGACCATTAAGACCGACTGGACGTCCTTCGTGTTCGGGTGCGTCGCCGGCGCGGTCCCATGGGTGATCATCTTCCTGTACTTCATCTCCGCGGCCGTCGGCGGAGGAGTGCCGGGGTTCGTCTACGGGGTCATGATCTCGCTGTTCGTGCTCTTCAACAGCTTCGCGGTGAACATGGTCCTTCAGTACAAGAAGGTCGGTCCCTGGAAGGATTACCTTTTCGCCGAGCGGGCGTACATCATGCTCAGCCTCATCGCCAAGTCTCTGCTCGCGTGGCAGGTGTTCGCCGGGACGCTCGCCCGGAAGTAGCCACCGCGGTTACGGGCGGGCGATCAGCCCGGGATTGATCGCCCGCGTCCGAGTGCTACTTGTAGAAGAAGAATATCTCGGTAACGTTCTCGGCGGGGCTCTTCACCTTGTCAGGGTCGGTCAGGTATACCTCGCGGCATGGCAAGACAAACTCCAGGCCCTTGTCACGGGCGTAGGAAATCAGCGCCTCGTACGCGGCGCCTATGTCCTCGTAGGGGCCCACGTGCCTCGTTGCTATACACTTACCGCCGGGGACGGTCCGGAACCCTATCTCACCTTCACCCTCGCCCTGCCCCGTCACCGGGGCGCACACCTCCATCTCGAAGTCCTCTTTCATCGCCATCTCGAAGTACAGGATGAAAGGAGGAGCCGACGGCGTGAAACCGGCCTGCCCCGCGTAACCGTATATGGCGCCGAAGCAGCGCCCTATGTCTTCCGCGATCCTCGCCATGCTGGTGCTCAGCCGGATGCTCAGCACCGGCGTGTCTCCCAGCGTGGTCTCCTCGATCTTGTAGTCCATGAGAACCTCCTCGTCAGTGCCGATTAATGTCACCTTGTCCGCGGCCTCGCGGAGGACCCTCCCGCGCTGGTCCAGCCTCCGGCGGTGTGCCGCCAGGATTTCCCGCCTGGCGCTCCAATCGCCTCGCTCGAGATACGACTTGATGTCCCCGAGCGGCATCTCGACCGAGCGGAGCCTCCGGATCAGGACACCCCTTGCGACCTGGCCGGGACCGTAGTAACGGTAAGAGGTCACCGGGTCGACGCGCTCCGGTTCGAGTATGCCGTGCTCGTCGTAGAACCTGAGCGCCTTTACGCTCAGTCCCGTCATCCTCGAGAACTCCCCAATCGTGAACAAGCCCTCCATGACACCTCCGGCGACCATCCTATTGTCTCCCCCCGGGGGAGTGTCAACACCTGTTCCAATCTCTCGCGCAATGAGCGGAGCGGATACCGGGCGACTCGAGAAAAAGACCTGGCTCGAGAAAATGACCCCAGGATTTGATGGCTCCCGGACTTAACTTTCTAGAATTGACCCCCAAAAGTTAAGTGTTTTTGGGTTTGAGGTGGGAGCGGGTGCGCCAGCCGGTGAGACCCCAGGCGAGGTGCATCAGTATTATGCCGGCGCCGGATATGGCCGCGGTCTGCAACAGGATCGATACCTGGGGAAGGTCGAGGGCGAAGAAGTCCCTCGCGAAGGGTACGGTCACGACCAGTACCAGCCCGATGGCCATGGCCGCGACGAGCAGCACCTTCCACCAGGTCCACGGCTTGCAGAGCACACCCAGGACCCAGAGCCCGAGGATGACCAGCACGAGTGTCGCGGTCGTGCGGGACTCCGCCTGGTTGATCCAGGGGTACAGGTGAGACACCGCGCCCGCGGTGAACGCCGCGGTTGCTATCACTATTCCCGAGGGTATGGTGAACCGCAACACGCGGTAAACGAAGCCGGGCCTGTACCTCGACTTGTTCGGGGCGAAGGACAGAACGAAAGCGGGCGCCCCGATGGTAAGCGCGCTCACCAGTGTCAGGTGCCGCGGCAGGAAGATGAAGGCCCAGCCGGCGATCCCGATCGCGATTGACAGGAGAGTGGCGTAAACGGTCTTGGTGAGGAAGAGGTTCGCGACGCGCTCCATGTTCCCTATTACCCGGCGCCCCTCCGCCACGACTCCCGGAAGGGTCGCGAAACGGCCGTCCATGAGGACCAGTTGCGCGACGGCGCGCGAAGCGGGCGATCCCGATCCCATCGCGATCCCGATGTTCGCCTTCTTCAGCGCGAGCACGTCGTTGACGCCGTCGCCGGTCATGGCTACCACGTGGCCCCTGCTCTGGAGCGCCTCGACCATCGCCTCCTTCTGGCCGGGAGTGACCCGCCCGAACACCGTGACCTTCTCCATGACGCCGGCGAGCTCGTCCGCCTGCTCGGGGAGGGTCCGCGCGTCGAGGGGCTTGCCGACCTCGGGAACGCCCGCCCTGGCCGCGACGGCGCCCACGGTCGCGGGGTTGTCCCCCGATATAACCTTGATCGACACGCCCTGCTCGGTGAAATAGCGCAAGGTATCGGGCGCGTCGTGCCTGACCCTTTCCTCGAAAAGCAGGAGCGCGGCGGGCTCGAGGGAGTCCGGCAGGCTTTCGCCCGCGAGGCCGGACGGGGACCTTGCCAGGAGGAGGACTCGAACGCCTGTCCCCGCGATCTGCGCGACCCTGGCGCGAAGAGTCTCACCGCCCGAAACGTTTTCCATCAGGACCTCCGGGGCCCCGAGTACCCACGAGCCCCTGTCGCCGAACGATTCCCCGCTCCACTTGCGCTGGGAGGAGAACGGCACGCGCCCGGTTATCTCCCAGCCCTCCGGCTCGCCGAAGGCGCCCGCTATCGCGTCCAGGGTGCTGCTCTTCGACGCCCTGTCGGAGGCGAATGCGCCGAGCACGCCGGCCAGCCCCTCGCGGTCGAGAGGCCCGCCCTCGAGCGGCTCGAGCTCGCCGAAGGCGACGTCGCCCTCGGTGAGCGTGCCGGTCTTGTCCAGGCAGATGACGTCCACCCGGGCGAGCCCTTCCACGGCGGGCAGCTCCTGGACGAGGACGTTCCTGCGGCCCAGCGTGACCACGCTGACCGCGAAGACCACGCTGACCAGGAGTATCAACCCCTCGGGCACCATGCCCACCAGCCCGGCTACCACTCCGGGCACGGCGGCCCTGAAGGTGCCGAAAACCTTGAGCTGGGAGGAAAGCAGCAGAACACCCACGGGCAGCATCAGCCATGTGATGCCGCGGAGTATCTGGTTGATGCCGTCGCGCAGCTCCGACTGCACGAGCTGGAATTTCTTCGCCTGAGAGGCGAGCCGCCTGGCATAGGCGTCTTCACCCACGCGAGTGGCCCTCAGGAGGCCCCCGCCGGCGACGGCGAAGCTGCCTGAGAGGACCTCGTCCCCCGGCCCCTTGTCGATGGGCACGGACTCACCGGTCAGCAGCGATTCGTCTATCTCCAGGCCGCGCGAGTCGAGCACCTCGCAGTCCGCGATGACCTGGTCGCCCGTGCGCAGCTCGATCACGTCGTCGAGGACGACCTCCTGCAGCGGGATCTCCACCGCCCGCCCCTCCCGGATAACGCGCGCCCGCGCCTCGCTTATCAGGGTCAGCCTGTCGAGGGTCCACTTCGCGCGCGCCTCCTGGACTATTCCGATGAGGGTGTTCACGGCCAGGACCATGCCGAAGAGCGCGTCGCGCGGCGAACCGAATATGATGATAATCACGAATAACGTCCCGAGGATCGCGTTGAAACGGGTGAAGACGTTTCCCCTGATTATGTCCGCGTAAGTGCGGCTCGAGGCCGACTTCGCCGCGTTGGTCCGGCCGAGCTTGACGCGCTCGGCGACCTCGAGGTCCGTCAGGCCGGATGTTGCCTGCCCCGCGTTATCTGGGCTTGTCTCCTCGGGGGAATCGGCCAAGCGACCTCCAGGCTAACCTGTTTCCATTGCCGGTATACGATAGTCGGAATAGAGCAAGGGGGTCAAACCGAGCACGCGGTCCCGGGCCTCGTCCAACGCGTTCCGCCCCGAGGGAGCGGGCATCTGATCCTGATATACTTGATCGACGGAGCCCCTTGCGTTCAGGGCTCGCATGGCCGGCCGGCCTCCGCGCGGAGACCGGGGGCTCCGAATCGCCCAATCGATTGACGGGAGGTGCCTGGATGGAGTGCGACAAATGCGGCAGGGAGATTCCGGCTGGGGATGTTTTCTGCACTTCCTGCGGTAACCCGACGGGACAGGAGCCGTCCTCCGCCGAGGAGACCGAGCGTGCCGAGGGCCCCGCCGGGCAGGCCCGTGAGGCCGCGGCGGAGGGAGGAGCGAAGACCCCGCCCGGGGAGGTCGGAGGAGACGCGCGGGAGACCGCGGCGGCCGCGGTCCCGCAGCCGCCGCCCTCAACGGCGCGGCCCGGCGCCTCCGCGCCGGGGGCGCGCACCAGCGGGTGGGCCACCGCCTCGCTCGTGCTGGGCATCCTGGGGTGGACATGCCTCCCGTTTCTGGGATCCGTGCTCGCGGTCATCTTCGCCGTGGTGGCGAAGAGCGAGATAAAGAAGAGCGAAGGGCGGTTGAAGGGCGGCGGCATGGCCACCGCGGGCCTGGTGCTCGGTGCGATACTGATCGGAATCAGCGTCATCGCGGCCGGCGTGTTCTTTCCCATCTTCCTTGTCAGCGTGGGGCCGACCCGTACCGTCACCAAGACCGTCCAGCAGGGCGCGGCTACTTCGGTGAGGGCCGAAATCGACATGCGGTCCGGCTCCCTGGAGGTAAACGGCGGCGCCTCGGAGTTGATGAACGGCACCTTCGTTTACAACATGAAGGGCTGGCGGCCGGAGGTCGAATACAGCGAGAGCAGCGGGCGGCTGGAGGTCAGGCAGGGGGGCGACTGGTCCTGGCTGTTCTGGCGGGCGCGCAACGACTGGGACATCAGCTTCAAGGAAGGCGTTCCCCTGGAGCTTTCGGCGAAACTCAACGCCGGCAGCAGTCACATGGATCTGGGCTCGCTCAACCTGACCGGCTTCAATGCCGACTCGAACGCCGGCAACATCACCGCGGACCTCTCCGGGAACATGCCGCTTCTAGACAACGTCACCGCCAAGACCAACGCCGGGAACGTTACCATCGACTTGAACGGCACGTACGCGAAACCGTGCTCGCTCAACGTCAACAGCGACGCGGGCGAGGTCAAGGTAAGCCTGCGGGGTGAATGGAAGGCGGACCTCACCGGCACAATCGACACCAGCGCCGGGGAGGTAATTGTGAACCTCCCGGATAACGTGGGTGTGTCGGTCAGAGCGAGCACCAGCTTCGGAGAGGTGGATGTCATGGGCCTGGAAAAGGGTCCCGGGAACGACACTTACGTCAACGAGGCATACGGCAAGAGCAAGGTCACGATAAGGCTGAACGTGAAGACGAGCGCGGGCGAAGTGAAGCTGGTGGCCCTGTAAGGGTACCGGATTGCATCGTCCGGGACCGGCGGGGGCGATACGCTTGCCGCCCCGAAGTCCGCTGGGGTTCGCGATGGATTCCCGGGTCATGGCGGAGGCGACCTGTATCCCAGGCTGCCGTACAGTCTCATCGGCAGGCTCTCGTGCAGGCTTATCGCTGTTGGCGGGCATAGCTCCATGCAGCAGTAGCAACCGATGCAGCGCTCGTAATCGTACTCGGGGACGGCGCCGCTCTCGACGCTGACGGCGTCCACCGGGCACGCTTCCATGCACGACCGGCAGGACGTGCACAGCCCCTCGTCCACGTCGAACCTCGGCTTTCCCAATCCGGGGAAGAACAGCCGCGTCCAGGCGCCGCCGAACCTTTGAGGGATGCCCGGTACGGGCCGCCTGAAGCGCTTCAACCTCGAGTCGTCGCCGTCCACCTCGATTTCGTCCGGCGCGATGGGCCCGAGACCGATCTCGCGGGCGTAGGCGAGCATCCTGATGCTCTCGGGCTTTATTCCCATCATGCGCGCCATGACGCTGTCGATGGCAACCCCGTTGTCGGAGGCCATCAGCTTGCCCGCTTCATAGAGGAACCTGTTCTGCGGGCCGTTGCCCTGTATGCACACGACCGCGTCAATGACAACCAGGTCGGGGGGACGCAGCCGGTACACCTCGG
>CAZAIS010000079.1:0-8849 GCA_964485255.1 uncultured Acidimicrobiales bacterium
TTCGCCTTCTTCGCGACGGGGGGCTTCGGCGGGTAGACGCGGCCCAAGAAATCCTCCATCGCCTGGTTCACCACGTCGGGCTTCTCGAACAGCGCCATGTGGCCGGCGCCCCGGACCACGAGGAGTATGGAGTTCGGCAGCCCCTCGGCCAGCCTGTTCGCGTGGCGCACGGTCGCCAGCAGGTCCGCGTTGCCCACGACTACCAGCGCGGGCGCCGTTATCTCCCCAAGCCGGTCTGTCACGTTGAACTTCCGCGCGCGGTTTAGGGTCCGGGCCATCGGGGAGTTGTCGCCGTGGCTGCAAACCTTCGCGGTAAAGACACGCGGCGCCGGCTTCGCGAGCGGATGGGTCGCCGCCGTACCCGCCACGACCGCCTTTGCCCCCTTGAAGCCGCCGTTCCAGACCCGAGCGCCGATGCTGCCGAGCACCACCGCCGCGAGAGCTCCCACCCGCTGCATGATGAAAGCGGAAAGGTAGGAGGTCGTGTCCAGGAGTATCAGCCCCTCGACCATGTCCGGGTAATTCAGGCCCAGGTACAGCGCGACCATGCCCCCGAGGCTGTGGCCGGCGAAGACGGCCTTCTCGATGCCAAGCTCCTTGAGCAGTTCGACCGTTATCTCGCCGAAGCACTCCACGGAGTAGTCCTTGTCCTCTAGCGCCCCCGAGGCCCCATGGCCGGGGAAGTCGAGGCTCACGCACCGGTAGTCCTTCTGGAACTTCATGACCTGGTTGAAGTAGAACTCCTTGCTGCCCGTCCAGCAGTGGAGGAATACGAGCGGCGGCCCCTCGCCCGTGACTTCGTAGGCAATGCTCGCGCCGTTGACGTTCGTTTCAGGCATACCTGCTCCCCCTCCCGCTCGATCAGGCGCCGCAGAGTACCTGCAGGCGCCCTTCTCCTTCAATGTCGAATCTGACTCGATACACCGAGGTCGTGAGCCGCTCGACCTCGGCCGCATGACCCGGCGCCCGGGCGACTACTTCTCCCGCCCCGGGCAGGCTCAGGGTCAGCACGGCTTCGCATTTTACAGGACTTCGCAGGAGGAGGCTAACGCCCTCGGGGGACGACTCCATCTCGAGTAACTCGGCCGATCCCTGCGACAGGTTGACGTTCGATCCGACGAGCCTGGGACCGTCCTCGGCGCGAGTGAGCCGTACAAGCGCGCAACCGTGCGGCTTTATGCCCGCCAGGGCGAGCTCCGTGCTCACCTCACCCAGGTACTCTCCGCTCCAGAACTCGCAGGCGTGCCACCGGCCGGTCAGCCCGATCCGGGGCAGGGCGATTCTCTTGTTCCGTTCACTATTGAACCAGTTGATCGCGAATACGAGGATGTATTCACCGGCCGGATCTCTCATCCGGCTGACCATGAGCTCCGGGATTTCGTTGTCCCAGAGATCGGGGACCGACGGCAGGCCGTGCGCGTGCGGCAGGCTCGTGGCGGCAAGCTCAACCTCCGCATCACCCCACCTGGAGAGGTCGTCCGAGATCATTATCGAGCCCCCGAAGGCCGCGACGGCGGAGGCGAGGGTGCGGCGCTCGTCGTCGGTGAGCTTCGTATCCGAGACCCTCGTCATCAGGCAATCGGGGTCGCTGTCGAAGAGCCGGCCGCTCATGAAAGCCCGGGCCATGGTGTTCATGAGGCTGTTTCTTACCCCGGGGGTCGCCCGGTCACGGAGCAGGGACTGGTGCGAGGCGCGCCAGAACGGAGCCACGTCGCCGCTCACCCTCTGCGCGTCCAGGATCCCCACGCCGAGCAGGACCGGCCCCCCTGCGGCCATGATATAGGAATCCTCCCCGACGGCATCCCTGATGACCTCGAGCGCCCTCCTGGCCGCCCGCGCCCTGGTTACCCCCGGATCGTGGCGCTCCCCCTCGAGGAGGCCGCAGGCCATGAAATCCAGCTTGAAGAACCTGTAACCGCACCCGGCGAGAGACCCGAAGACCTCCCCCAGCCACTCCAGCACCCCGGGGTTGGTCACGTCGAGGCCGTAGAACCGCCCGCCCCAGTCCGGGCTGACTCCGCCGAGTACGAGCTTCCCCTTCCGGTTGCGCTGCAGCCATTCCTTTTTCTCCCTGAAGACACGCGAGCGCCTCGTCACGGTGAAGGGCGCGACCCATATGCCGGGGATCTTTCCCCTCGAGGAGATCCGCTCGGCCAGCGCGGCCATGCCGTCCGAGAACCCTTCCCTAACGTCGAGCCAGTCGCCCACCGCGGGCGCGTAACCGTCGTCCACCTGAACCAGTTCCACGCCGAAGGCGTCGCGTTCGCCCGAGAGGACCTCGAGGTTCGAGATCACCTCCGCCTGGTCGATTCGCGTGTAGTACTGGTACCAGGAGCACCAGCCCGCGGGAGTACGCCGCACCTCGGCTACCCCCTGCTCCCCGGCGAGCAGTCGCGCGTAAGCGTCGAAGTTCGCGCACGAAAGGTCTCCCGGGATTATCGCCAGCGCCTCGCTCCAGACGCTTTGTCCCCGGGGCGGCACTATCCCATCGAGCACCGCGCGGGCCTCGAGCTCGCTCGAGGCGGGCCTGCGGCCTACGTTCACCATGACGTATGACAGCATCTCCGATACGCCGATGAAACCCGCCAGGAGCGAGTCCCGCGCGGCGGTGTCCGCCATCGCGGCGAACCATTCGCTGTGGAATCGGCCGCGCTCCGAGGAAACCGGCGTGGTCGGGTTCGCCACCATCGGCTTCAGCCGCCTCGGCAGAAAGAGCGGGAGCAGGTAGTCGCCCGGGCGGCTTCCCTTCACGACGCCGCTGGGGGTCCAGCACTGCCAGCCGTGGACGTAGACGCGCCAGTTCTTCGAGCTCGCGCGGCCCGGCCAGATGCCGCCCGGGGGAACCAGCATGGGTATCAAGGCCTCCAGGGATGGTCCGTCCTCCCCGGTTTCCCAGATGAGGCCCACCCGCACAACCAGGGTGCCGTCTTTCGCGACCCCGGCGCTGAAGAGCACCCTGCCCCAGGCCTCGGGCTTGCAGACGGTGAAGCCCCCGGACCCCGTCCACGGGTCCGTGGAAGCCGCCTTTTGCCACGGGCCGTCGGAATCCAGCCGCTCGATTTCTTTCTTCACGCGCTTCAGGACGTGGACGCGGGCCCCTTCTATGAGCGCGGTGTCACCCGTGTATATGCTGTAAGTACCTCCAGCCCTGTCGAACTCCAGGCGCGCGTCGGCGCCGTCGACAATCAACCTTCCACCGTCATCGCTCATGCGCCACCGCCGTTCAGCCGGCGGCGGCGGCCAGGATCTCCAGCGCCGCCGCCGCGCACATTGCCACCGTTCTATCCCGCGATCCGGGTATGTCCGCGAGGTGCACGTCAATCTCCATGAGGTCGAATCCCGCGAGCGCCGCGCCGCGCGCGCGCGCTTCGACGGCGATGGAGCCGCACAGGTCCACGACCTCGCCCGGCGCGAGCCCTATCGTGTCCAGGAACCTGACCGCCTTGACCTCTTCACCCGCTCCAATGTCGGCGTCAACGGACAGGTAGACGCTCGAGCCCCCCGCCGCCTCGAGGGCTTCAACCGCCGTCTTCCGGGCGCCCTGCTCCCTGACTCTTCCCTTGGGAATCACTTTCACCCGTCGCGCCTCCATCTCCAGGTAGGCGTCCCTGTACGCTTCCATGGCTTCGGGCTCCCCGCCGGCTTCAGCCGGCCCGGGGCGGTCCGAGACCCCGACAACGGCCACGTTTTCGGGGGCGACAATTCCTCCGTCGATAACCCTCGCGAGCCAGGTGCCGCAGTTGTAGCTGTCCGGCTGAGGCTCTTCCGCCCAAGCGCCGCCGCCGGATGAACCGTCCTGCCCGGCGGCCGGCGTACCTGGGGTCCCTTTCCACGCGGCCGCCTTTCTGAGGGCCGCGGGGATCGCGTCGAAGTGGCTGTCCAGCACGACCAGCGAGAGCTCGCCGCCGACGGTGTCGCACAGCGCCTCGAGCACTCCCCCCGTGAGCGAATGGTCCACGCCTACCAGCATGGGTCTCAAGGGCAGCACCCTGTCCCGCACGAACTCCCGCAGCCGGGCGGAAACGGTCTTGCACCCCTGCGCGTCGAGGAACTCCCGGCTGAACTCGGCGCCCAGCCGTCCCAGCGCCTCCAGCCCCGGGCGGGGAGTGAGCCATGTCTCTATCTCGAGCCTGCCTATGGTGACGAGCCCGGGCGCGCCCTCGAGCTCACGCATCAGCAACTCGTAGGGGTCCCTGGCTACGTCAGGGGTGAGAACCCCCTCGCGCAACGCGTTGACGTACGCCACCTTCATCGCGAGCTTCTCGTGAGCGTCCAGCACGTCCAGCGAACACCCGAATCCTCCAAACATCACCCCATCCTAAACATCTCGGGGCCAGGTCTCTGTTCTCGAGTCAAGGCGATACTCCCGGCCCTCCTTTCGGGAACCCCGGAACCCTGGTCCCGACTCCATGGGGGCGCCTACGCCGCCGAAGTGCCTGTAACCTCATACCCGGCACCTCGTGCTCGGCCTGTGCCTAAAGTGCATGTCACCTCTTGCGCGTTACCTCATGCGTGGCCCGAAGGGCCTGGCACCTCATGCGCGACCTGATATATCGTAACACCATGGAATCGCAGGGGGGTCATCATGCCGCCTGAGAGAGTAATCATAGACACCGATCCCGCGATAGGCGTTCCTTTCCGCGATGTCGATGACGCCCTGGCCGTTCTTTATCTGCTCGCGCTGCCTGACGAATTCGAGGTACTCGGCCTGACCCCGGTATTCGGTAACGCGCCCCTTCGGAGGTGCCTGCCCAAGGCGCGCGAGGTACTGGCTGTCGCGGGACGAGGCGACATCGGGGTGCACCCGGGAGCCGCCTCCTCCCGCGCGCTGGGCATCGAGACGCCCGCCAGCGCCTTCCTGGCGCGGGCGGTCCGCGAAGACCCGGGCAACGTTACCGTCCTTGCCTTGGGTCCGCTCACGAACATTGCGACGGCGGGGATCCTGGACCCCGGCTTTTACGCCAACGTCAGCCGGCTGGTCATCATGGGTGGCGCGTTGTCGGCGGAGTTCGGGCCCCTCCCGTTTCCGTTCGAGTTCAATTTCCGTAAGGATATCAAAGCGGCGGAGGCGGTCCTCGCTGCCGACTGCGCCAAGGTCCTCATAACGATGGACCTGTGCATGCAGGTGGTCTTCTCTCGCCGGGAGCTGGACGCCCTGGAGTCCATGAACAACCGCGCGGGCACATACCTGGCGCGCCACGTCGCCCACTGGTACGGGCTCAACCACCTGGCGCCGGTACCGTGGAAAGGCGGCTTCGTGCCCTGGGACGTCATCGCCGCTGTCTACCTGCGCCGCGGCGGGTTGTTTGAGGGCCCCGAGTGCGGAGTCCGTCTGCTCGAGCGGCCGATGCGCACCGGTGGAATCGAGCGCCGTGGGGACCGCGCGCGCCCGTGCGGCCTGCCCGAGCGCGTAATCGCCGCCGAGCTTCTCGACGATTTCTTGAGCGCGATCGATTCCTTCGAAAAAGGGCGTCCGGTCATATCACCTCGCTCCGACGCCGTCGATCGAAAATAGTAGAACACAAGTGACCGGGTGCCGGCGTCCCGCCGCCTGTGCCTGGCGGTACCCCCGGATCATGAGGAGGCTCGAATGGGTATACTGCTCAGCCTGTCACCCTGGGTGATAATGTGGGTCCTCGGCGGGCCGAAGACACTCGGCTTCGCGGTCTGGATCTCCCTGGGTATCGCCCTCGCGGTCAGCGGCTTCGGGGTCTACAGGCGCAACATCAAGATACTTGATATCGGCACTCTAGTCTTCTTCGCGTCGATCGCGGTAGCGTCTCTCTTCGTCAGCAAGGAGTGGCTGTCCGACTGGGGCATCTTCATGGCGGGACCCGCACTGCTCCTGATCGTCCTCGTCTCGATCGCCATCAAGCAACCGTTCACTATCCAGTACGCCAAGGAGCAGGTGCCCAGGGAGGTCTGGGAGCACCCCCTCTTCTACTCGATCAACGTAACCATAGCTTGGGTGTGGGCCGCGGAGTTCACCCTGCTCTCGGCCTCCAACCTCGTGGCCATTTACATCAGCAGCCCGAAGATAGTCTTCCGCCTGGTGATACCAGTGGCCGGGTTCGTCACCGCCGCCCTGTTCTCACGGTGGTACCCTAACTGGAAACAGAAGAAGTTCTTCGCCGAGCTGGAGGCGTCCGGGGAAACGCCTCCACAGGAGGAAGCCACTGACGCTTGATGGTGGGACTGGCTCGGGGCATTGTCGGCGGCAACCCGGGTGACGGGCGGAGCTCTCACGCGCCGGCGCCTCCTCGGGGCGCCCGGCCGCTAGGTTGAGCGCTTCCCGGCGGACCTACCCATCGCGCGAGAGCTCCATGCCAGGAAACACACGAAGCCCACGGGCATGAGGCGCTGCACCGCATCGATCAGGCGGGCGTCCTTGCCGATAAGGACGCGACATTTATTCTTCTTTATACCCTTGATGATCTTCGCGGCGGCCTCATCCGGAGAAACGCGCGCGTATTTTTCGAACTTCTCCACCATCTCCTCGCGGCTTACCCCCGCCTCCTCCAACAGGGACTCGTAGATGCGGGCGTTCCTCGCGATGCCGGTCTTTACGCCCCCGGGATAGACGGCGGTCGCGCCGACGTTGCATCCGCTCGCGGCGAGCTCCATGCGCAGGCATTCGGTGAAGCCCCTGACGCCGAATTTTGCCGTGGAATAGGCGGACTGGTTTGGGACGGCCACCAGGCCGAATACGCTGGATACGTTGACGACGTGCCCCTCGTTCGCCTCTTTCAAGTATGGAAGGAAGGCTTTCGTCACGTAGATCGTTCCATAGAGGTTGACGCCGAGAAGCCATTCCAGGTCTTGACAGGTCATTTCCTCTAGTCCCGCGCTGAGGGAAACGCCCGCGCTGTTGACAACCAGGTTCAACCGACCGAACATCCGCACCACGTCGTCCGCCCATGCGTACACGGCATCCATGTCCGACACGTCCAGCACGCGGGCATGGACGGGCGCGCCGAACTCTTCTATCCGCTTCTCCGTGCGCCGAAGGCCCTCTTCGTTATTATCCGCTATGGCGCAACCGCAGCCCTCCTCGGCCAGCAGCAAGGCCGTGGACCGGCCGATGCCCGATGCGGCCCCCGTTACCGCGGCGGCTTTTCCCTTGAGCTCCTTCAGCTCGCCCACCCCCTCACGCGGAACCGCCGGGGGCGGTCCCCCTGTCGTTCATCCCCACAGAACCGGGTTGCTATGCCCGGATATCTACCGCGATCAGCATCTTCTCCATGCACGTCCGTCATTTCACGAATCCGATCTCGGGCATCCATTGTCCCGCTTTTCATCCATTATCCCTCATGCTTAGGACACCCATCCCCATCGAACCGTTAGAGGCGAAAGCGATGTCGCGAGGGGCGGAATGCACGTCGCCCGGGAAGCCTCCCGCTCGGTATTCCACGTACCACGTTTTAAGGCACACGCGCTCGCTGAACCGCGGCGTATCCCGCCCTCAAGCGGAAAGCGCGCCCCGGTGGAGCGCGCTTTCTCTTTCAGGACCCCGGCTGTATTACCGGTTCAGGTAAGCCACGAACTCCTCTTCGGTCATGAACGGCTTGCCGTTCACCTTCTCGCTGATGCCCTTCTGGTCGAGGTAGCGGGTCAGGCCTCCCATGAAGAACGGGTACCCGGCCCCCATGATAAGGCCCGTGTCTACGTCCTGGGGCTCGGCGACCACGCCGTCGTCCAGGATGTGACGCGCCTCGTCCGCCAGCGCCTCGAGGCACTTCGCGCGGATCTCGTCGGCCGAGAGCTTCGGCTTCGACTCGTCCTTCTTCCATATCTCGGCTATCTCCGGGTCTATCTCCTTCGTCATCGGGAGGTAGACGCCCGGCTTTTTCATCTCGACCATCTTCACGATGTTCTCGCTGACCGAGTAGCGCTCTGGGAACGCCGCCGCAAGCGTCTCGGTGGCGTGCAGCCCGACCGCCGGGCCGACCAGCGCGAGCAGATCGAACGGTGCCATGGGCAGCCCCAGCTCCACCATCGCCTCGTCGACTTCCTGCGGGGTGTTCGAGCCGTCCACGATCTCGCTGGTGGCGCTCATCATCCTGATGAGGAGCCTGTTGACCAGGAACCCGGGGGCATCCTTCATCGCCACGATGGTCTTCCTTATTTTCTTGGCCACCGCGCCGGCCGTGGCCATCGTCACGTCGTTTGTCTTCTCACCCCTGATGATCTCGAGCAGCGGCAGTACCGCCACCGGGTTGAAGAAGTGGAAGCCTACGACCCTCTCGGGGTTCTTGAGCTTCGAGGCCATCTCGGTAATCGACAGGGATGACGTGTTTGTCGCGAGGATGCAGGTCTCGCTTACAACCTTCTCCACGTCACCGAATACCTTCTGCTTGATGCTCATCTCCTCGAAGACGGCCTCGATCACGAAGTCGCAGCCCTCGAAGCCCGAGTCCTCGAGCGTGTAGGTGACCAGGCTCTTGAGGAACCCCGCCTTTGCCTCGTCAATGCGGCCCTTCGCCACCACGGCGTCGAGCTGGGCCTCGATGTAGTCCTTGCACTTGTCCAGGAACTCCTGCTTGATGTCCTTCATGACGATTGGGACCTCGAGCCTCTGCAGGAACAGGAGCCCGAACTGTGACGCCATGAGCCCGGCACCGATGACTCCAACCTTGTTGACCGGGAGCGGCGGCACCTGCGGTATGCCGACCATCTGCTTGGCCCTGCGCTGCGTCAGGTCGAACGCGTATACCGAGGCTCGGAGCTGGTCGCTCATGATCAGCTCGCCAAGCATCTGGTCCTCCTGCGCGAAACCCTCGTCAATGCTCCACTTGGCCGAACCCTCTATGAGGTCGCAGGCGCGGTACGGGGCTATCGCGCCGCCGTGG
>CAZAIS010000080.1:0-8805 GCA_964485255.1 uncultured Acidimicrobiales bacterium
CGTTCTCAAGATAAACAGGAAAGGGTTGCCGCCGCTTGTCATGGGGGACTCGGCGGACCTGGCGGCCGGCCGGCAGGTAGTCTCCGTGTGCAGCCCATCCGGCCTCCGGCAGGAGGTCGCGTCAGGCATCGTCAGCGACCTGCACCGAAACGTGACCAAGCCCGGGACGCAGGAGACGCTCACCGACCTCATACAGGTGGACATTCCGGTAAACACGGGCGGCTCGGGCGGCGCGCTCTGCGACACCATGGCTACGCTGGTGGGAATGAACACCGTGGCGGGGGACCAGGGGGGCGGGACCGGCATGGGGTTCGCGGTCCCCGTCAGCACCGTGAAGGCCGTCGCCGGCGACATCATCGCGGGCCGGCCGGTCGATCACCCGTCCATAGGGGTCTTCGGCAGGTCGGTGGACGAGACGCTGGCTATCGATTACCAGCTCAGCGTCGCCCGGGGAGCGCTCGTGACCTCAGTGGTCCCGGGGAGCCCGGCCGACGGGCTCGGCATCCGGCCGGGAGACGTCATCATCCGCGCCGCGGAGAAGAACGTAAAATCCATGGACGACCTGAACGCCGCCCTTCGCGCCCACGACATCGGCGAGACCATAGTCATCACCTACTACCAAGACAAAAACCTCAAAACCTCCAAACTCAAAATCGCCCCGCAATAAGGGTCAAACCCGATTTTGGCGCGTTTTTGTTGCGTAAGGTGCCTGACCCCAAACGCCCCCAAACGCCCCCAAACGCCCCAAACGCCAACACGTGGGCATGGTGCCTGACCCTAGACAATAAACGCCAACACTCGCGTAAGATGCCTGACCCCAAACGCCCCCAAACGCCCCAAACGCCAACACGTGGGCATGGTGCCTGACCCTGGACGATAAACGCCAACACTCGCGAAAGGTGCCTGACCCCAAACGACCCCGAAGAGGTGGAGAGGAGGGAGAACAGGGATCGAGGGCTATTTGCCGTGGCAGTGCTTGAACTTCTTGCCGCTGCCGCAGGGGCAGGGGTCATTGCGTCCGGCCTCCGCGAAAGCCTTCTGAAGCTCCTTCTCGGATTCGTCCAGGATGCCCATCACGTCGGCTGGGGACTTGCCCGACTTGTACAGGAGGGCCATTATCTTCATAGGCCCGTCGATTTCCCTGAAGAACCCCTTGTACCCCTCGCACAAGTAGTTCAGGCCCTGCTCGCCGTCAGGCGTTGTCACAAAGCGGTTCTTCGGGCACTCACCCCTGCAGGCGAACAGCACGTCACATTCACGGCAGAAACGGGGGAGCGCGTCACGCTTCGCTTCCCCGAAGCGCCTTTGCTTCTCGGATGTCACCAGCTTCGCCATCGGCTCGCGCATGATATTGCCGAGTAGGTAATCCGGCTCCACGAAGTGGTCGCAGGAGTACAGGTCGCCGTTGAACTCGAGCGCCATCGCGTCCCCGCAGGTCTCCTCGAAAATGCACATCAGCGCGGGGGCTCCCACCCACGAGGCGAACGCGGACTCGAAGACGTTCACGTGCACCCTACCGACGTCGTGCCTTACCCATTCGTTGAATACGGCGAGCAGGAACGCCCCCCACGCTACCGGCTCGACAGACCTGCCGGTCACCGTTTCGCCCTGTTGAAGCAGGGTTGTTCCGTCGTCGTTGATGCGCTCCACAATCGGGATGAACTGAATCCACTCGATCCCCAGCGCGTCCGTGAAATACCGGTAGACCTCCAGCGGGCTGCTCACGTTGGCCGCGTTGACCGTGCAAAGGACGTTGTAATCCACGCCCCGCTCGCGCAACAGTCGCGCGGCACGCTCGACCCTGTCGAACGTCGGGAGCCCCCGCGCGTCCACGCGGTTCGCGTCGTGAAGCTCGCGCGGGCCGTCGAGCGACAGGCCCACCAGGAAGCCGTTCTCTCGCAGGAAGTCGCACCACTCCTCGTCCAGCAGGGTGCCATTGGTCTGCATCGTGTAGGAGAGCCGTACCCCTTCGGGGGCATACTCCCCGGCGATCTCGACCGACCGCCTGAAGAAGTCGAGTCCCATGAGGGTCGGTTCCCCTCCCTGCCAGGAGATCGTAGCGACGGGCGAGGAGAGCTGCGACTCGATGTACTGCCGGATGTACTCGCGCAGCACCTCGTCGTCCATGCGCGCGTGTTCACCCGGGTAGAGCCTCTCCTTCTCCAGGAAAAAGCAGTACCTGCATCTCAGGTTGCACCTCGAGCCCGTGGGCTTGGCCATGATATGGAAGGACTCGGGCTCGTCCCGCTTTTCATCGCTCAAAACAGTTGCTCCCAGCCAGGGGACCCGGTTGCGGAACGTCGTCGCGGACCCTCCGCGCGCTTCCCGCTTTCCGAGTTCTATCACATCGGGGTCCTCGGGCGAAGCTCGAGACCTGCCGCACCCCTGCCCGAACTGCCGGGTCGTTCGTTTCACAACCGGCGAGGTGAGGCGATGAAGCGGGTACTGGAGTCTCCCGCGGGCTCAACGATCATGCCCTGTATTCTCAGCGGCCGGGATCATTACTCCCAGCCCTCCGGTCTCACCACCGGCACCCCGTCGCGGACTTCCCCGTGAGCCTGGCGCATCCCCTGCTCCGGCTCGGGGCACGGAGGGGGTTCCTGCTGAGCGCGGAGCATGGCAGACGGGCTACCGAAGCTGTTTTCCGGCAGGCCGGCGTTTTCGGGCCGGCGGAACGGGGTGGGGGCCCATGGCACCGGGCACGCTTGCGGGCGGAGGGGCATACGGTTATGATTTGCCGTTGTGCCGCCTGCCCGGTAACCGGATCGCGCGTTCGTTTTGCTTATTCCGGCGCGCAAGGAGTAATGCGTGAGAGTATTCGAGTGGATTTCCGGGGCCGTGAAAAATCATCCGTGGCTGGTTGTCATGGCATGTGCCGTCCTGACGGTGGGCATGGGCCTGGGGATACTGTTCCTCGGCGGCCACGTCACGTACCAGAGCCTGCTGCCACAGAAGTTCCCCAGCGTGAAGGCGCTCGGCTCGCTCGAGAAGAACTTCGGCGGGATCTCCTACGAGTACGTTCTCGTGCGCGCGCCCGACGTGACCGACAACAGCATAATCGAGGTCCTTCTCAAGCTGGACAGCTCGATGGGCAGGGACAAGCGCTTCAACAAGGGACAGATCCAGACCCGCGTTCTGCCCTCGGGCAAGAAAGTGCTGGTGATCCAGGACTACCTCACCCCGTTCATGTTCGTAATGGAGCGCGAGATCTCGAGCAGGGGCATCGCCATGCCCATAAGCTCGATAAGCAACGCGATGGTCAAGCAGTTCACGGGCAAGGATTTCCACCAACTCGTAAACGAGGACTACCTGGCCAACCCTCAGGCGGCAGAGCAGGTCGTGGGGAGGTTCATCACACCAGACCACAAGGCCGCCCTCATCATGATCAAGGACGGCACCGGCCTCACCGAGAAACAGCAGGTGAAGCTCGGCGGGGACCTGGCCGACTTCTTCCAGTCCAAGCTGGGCAGCCTGCCGGGGGTCCGGGTGAGCATCTCCGGCGACGCGACGCTGGCCAGGGACTTCAACGCCCACATCAAGAACAAGACCATACTCCTGCTGCTCATCGCCCTGGCGCTCGTGCTGGTCACGCTCTTCCTCGCGTTCAGGAGGGTTACCGACTCGCTGCTTCCCGTGGCGGTCATGGTTCTCGGTGTCGTATGGACTTTCGGTTTCTGCGGGTGGGTGGGGATCGAGTACTCCGTCGCGGTCATAGCGGTCATTCCGCTCCTGCTCGGGACGGCGCTGACGTACGTGGTGCCTCTCCTCGCGCGCTACTACGAGGAGGCCGAGCACTTCTCAAAGCTCGTCGAGTCGGCGGGCAGGGCCCTGGTGACGGTCGGCGTGGCGCTGTTCCTCGCGGCGATAACGAACCTGGTGGGTTTTCTCGTGTTCGGTTTCAGCGTCCTGCCCGCGTTGCGTGACTTCGGTGTGACCTGCGCGATCGGTACGTTATTCGTGTTCGCCCTCTCGGTGACCCTGCTCCCTGCCGTGGTCGTCCTGCGCGACCGCGCCTACGAGAAGATGGCGGGCGAGGAAGCCGCCGACGCCGTCAAGTACTTCGATGGACTGTCGCTGCGGAAGAAGCAGGGAGTGTTCATGCGCGCTACGAACAGAATCCTCTCCGCGTTCACGAGGCTCTCGGTGGGGCATTCGCTCCTGGTGGTGATCGTCTTCGCCCTGTTGATCGCGGGGGGACTCCTTCAGATAAGGGGCCTGACGACCGACTCGGACCTGCGCAAGCTGGTCCCGGCGAGCCTTCCCGGGATGAGCGCCGACTTCGAGATGGAAAAGTACTTCGGCGGTCACCAGCAGGACGTCATCGAGGTGAAGGGTGACGTGCTCGCGCCCGAGTCCCTCAAGGCCATGGCGCAGGTCGAGAAGGCCGTAGCGAGCCCGGTCCTGACGCGGGGGCGGAAGGACCTCTACACCAGAGAAGGGATAATGGGGCTTCCCGACGCGCTCGCGGCGGCGAACAACGGCAAGCTCCCCGAGACACGCGAGGAAGCACTCCAGGCGGTCCGTACCGCGGAGGACAACGGCGGCTACGTCGTGGGGGGCCTCCTGAGCGCCGACCACAAGGCCGGCCTGATTACGCTGAACGCCAGCGGGGCCCAGACGACCGAGGTTGTGGACGGCAAGATCGACGTCCTCAAGCAGGCGGCCGAGAAGTACCTGGAGCCGGCGGGCCTGAAATACTCGATAGGGGGCATTACTCCCCTCACCAAGGACATGACCAGGAACATCGTCCCCACGGAGACCTGGTCCTCTCTCTTGGCACTGGCGCTCTGCGCCGTCGTCCTGGTGCTGATGTTCTGGTCCGTCCCCTACGGGCTGATCACCCTCACGGTGGCCCTGGCGGGCGTCGCGGCGGAGATCGGGTTCCTCAGGGTGATAGGCTGGCCGCTGGACATAATGACTTCCCTGGTGTCGGCGCTGGTCATCGGCATCGGGGTCAATTTCGGCATACTCTTCACCCACAGGTTCATCCAGGAGAGGAACCTGAGCGGCTGTAACTCAACCGAGGCGATAAGCGCGACCATGTCCAACCTGGGACGCGCCAACGTCATCGCGGCGATCGCGACCATCGCGGCCTTCGTGATCGTGATGTTCTCGGGGATTGTCCCCTTGAAGCGCTTCGGCGGAGTGACCGCGTTCTCGATAGCGGTCTGCCTCATCACGTCGCTCACCCTCATGCCCGCGCTCCTGTCACTGCTCTGCCGCCGTGGCGAGGAACGTGAAGCCATGGAGCCCGAGTGTGCTTGAACTCTGGGGTCTTTTCTTCAGCCCCCGGCGCGCAGACCCGAATGAAGGCCGGCGGCTTGAGAATAAAGCCCTGTTCCGAAAATGACCCCGATCAGACAACTGCTTCGGCTGTATTCATTCCAGGTGGTGACACGTCGCGTGTCATGCGTGACCGACCCCAAGGTCAAGTCAGAGCTGCTCGAAGAGGGTGAAACGGCCGCCGGTGACCTTGAGCATGACGCCGCCCCGGATCGGGTTCCTCGAAGCCGCGGTGAATCGCATGTCCCCGCTGGTGCCCCTGAGTTCCCTGACCTCGAGCATCGACTTGCCCAGCGCCTCTCGGCTCGCCGCGTCTGATTTTTCGAGGCCTTTCTTGACGAGCATCACCGCGTCGTACGCCAGGGCCGCCACGTCATCCGGCTCGCTCTTGTACCGCGCCTCATAGGCCTTGACGAAGCCCTGCGTTACGGCGCCGGGCATCTCGGGTGAGTACATGTTGAAGACGTACGCCCCCTCTATGGCGTCCCCGGATGCGGCGATGACGTTGGGACTGCTCCAGGCGTCGCTGCCGATCACCTGAGAGGCTATCCCCATGGATTTCGCCTGCCTGAGGATGCCGGGTACGTCGCTGTAATAAGCGTTCACGAACAAGATGTCCGCGGCCGCGTCACGAATCCTTCCGAGCTGCGCCGAGAAGTCCTTTTCCGTAGGCCGGAAGGTCTCGTTGGCGACGACGCGACCGCCGTCAGCGGTGAAGCTCCTGCGGAACTCCTGCGACTGGATATTCAAGACCTCGGCGGTGTTGTCGAAAAACAACGCGGCGCTCTTCGCGCCGAGCCGCTGCGTAGCGAACTTCGCAAGTTGTTCGCCCTCGTACGACGCGGTCACGCAAACACGGTAGACGAATTTCTTGGGCTTGCCCGATTTGGTGATCGTCGTGTTGGGGCTCGTGGACCAGGGGGTCACCAGAACGAGACCCGCGCGTTCGGCGGCTTCGGAGGCCGTCAGGGCGTTGGCGGTCGCGTTGGGTCCCACTATCGCCACGACGCCGTCTTTCTCCATCATCTCGACCGCGAGATCGGCCGCGTGCCTGGGATTGCTGTCGCAGTCCCTGATCTCGAGTTCGACGTTGTGTTTCCTGCCCGCGATGGTGATGCCGCCGGCCTCGTTTATCTCGATTGCGGCCAGCTTGGTTGCGTTCTGGCATGAGGCCCCGACCGCGGGTATGCTCCCGGTGAGCTCGGCCAGCACTCCGATCCGCACCTCGGACGGCCCCGTATCGCAACCGGCGACCGCGAAAATCCCCACGAGACAGACCAGTAGGGCCGCCGTCAATGTCTTTCTCATCTCGACCTCCACAAATCATCAGGCTCCGGGGGATCGTCCCCTCCGGCAAGACCGCGGCGCGAACCGGGCCGTGCCGCGAACGGAGTAAATACTAACACGGGGAACGGGACTGAGGCCGTGACGCCCTCGACGAGCAACCGGCCCGCGGAGCGAAAGCCCCGGACGCACGCGCTCCGTGACGCATGCCGCCGTCTGCTAGTATTTATAGATGAGGAATGTGGACGAGGAATGGCGATCTAAAGAGGAGACAGGGGTGTTCTGCCAGCAATGCGGGGCCATAGTCCCGGAAGGAGTGACCTTCTGCGAGGAGTGCAGCCGCGGCATTCCCCCGGCGCCCGTGGACACCAATGGGTGGCGGCAGGGGCAGGAGGCCGCGGCGCCCGGTGACACCCACGCCGCGCCGTACCAGGGACAGCAAGCACCGCAAAACCGGCAGCCGTATCCCCCTCCCTCGGTATCGGAATACCTGGGCGGCCAGTCTCAGGGACCGCGGTACGTTTCTCAGCAGGCTCCGCCAACGGCGTCCCGGCGCAGTGCCAGGAACCCCAAGGTCGCGATGGGGCTCTCCTGGGGCGCGTTCGCGCTCGGCCTGCTCGTGCTGGTTACGACCTTCGGTCCCTGGATGAACCGGTTCGACTACTGGCAGAATCCCTCCGGTTGGACTTTCATGGTCAACGGCGGGCAGGTCGGTGGCAACTTCGTCTGGATAAAGGCGCCCGGGCTCCTGTACTTCAGCGGGTTATGGTCAATCCTGGCCGGCCTGGCGATCATGACGGGGGCGGCCATGCTGTTGCTGGACATCAGGGCGGGAAGGTACGTGGCGGGCATCGGCGGCATCGCCGGCCTTGGCGCGGCGACGGTAAACATCGTTATCACATTGAGTTACAGCGCCGGTGTGGGGTACGGTCTGTGGCTCTTCGCGCTATTCGCTGCGCTGGCGGTAGTGGGGATCGAACTGTCCTGTCGCTATTCTTGAAACGGCCCCTCGAGCGAGCGCGCCGGAGGTCTCCTGCCGCGCTCCAGGGCGGGTGTATAATCACCGTGCGGTGAAGGGGAGGTGGATTCGATGCCCGAGCACCGCGGCGCGAAAATCATGATTGTAGACGACGACCCGGGCGTCGTAAGGTCGGCCGGGCTTTACCTCCAGAGGAGCGGCTACCGGGTAATCGAGGCATACAGCGGCGAGCAGGGCCTGGAGCTGTTGAAGAGCACGGTCCCCGACCTGATCGTTCTCGACATCGAGATGTCCCCGGGGATCAGCGGCCCCGAGTTCCTGGCATCGACCAGGAGAAACCTCTCGACCGGCTGCATACCGGTCGTGTTCCTGACCGCCCGTGTGGACCTCGACGCCATGGAGGCGACGCTGGAGGACGAAGCGCAGGGGTACCTCCTCAAACCGCTCTCCGGGGGCGCCCTGCTCGACAAGATCGAGGAAGTGCTGGACTCAAGGGACGAGTTGCCCTCCGGCGAGGAATGACGGCCGTCGCCGTCCCTCCTCGGCCGGGTCAGTCCACCCGAACGACCCTGTACGACTGGGTCCCGAGCCCGATGCTCTGCGCGTAGTCGAGGCCCGCTCTCCAGTCTGTGTTCGGGTGTACGCTCGAGAACTTGTCGTCCCCCGGCTCGAGCCCCCGGTCCTCGAGCATGCTCCCGGCGCTGACGGGCGCGGCGTTGACGAGGTCCACGCAGGCCCTGTCGAGGGCGACCGGGTCCCGGGAGGCCGCGAAGCCGATGTCGGCGACGAGCGCGGCGTCGTTGTGCCCCCAGCAGTCGCAGAACGGCGAAACGTCGGTGATGAAGCTCAAGTGAAGAGCCGGTTTGTCTTTGACGGCGGCCAGAGCGTACTCGGCGATCTTCTCGGCCGCGACGGCGGCGGACTCGTTGAAGACCGCCTGGGCCGCGCCGTACTGGCACATCGCGATGCACTGCCCGCACCCGATACACCTGTCGTAATCGATCCGGGCGCGCTTTTCCGGTCCCAGGGACACGGCGGCTTGAGGGCAGGACTCAACGCAAACGCCGCAGCCCACGCACTTCTTTTCCTCGAGGCGCGGCTTGGAGGAAGAGTGCAAAAAGAGTTTGCCCCCTGTTGAAGCGCACCCCATCCCCAGGTTCTTGATCGCCCCCCCGATGCCGGTGAGCTCGTGCCCCTTGAAGTGGGTCAGCGTGACGAGGGCGTCGGCCGAAGCGATCGCCGAGCCGATCTTCGCGGAG
>CAZAIS010000081.1:0-8736 GCA_964485255.1 uncultured Acidimicrobiales bacterium
TCCCCGGTTCTTTGCGAGGGAGGACCACTGGCTCGTGGCCTGCGCCTCCTGCGCGATCCTCGCCGAGAGATGCCTCACGGCTGTCTTGATGGCGACGAGGTCCGGGTTGACATCATGCATAAAGGCACCTCCTGATGAAGATCCTGGGACTGTGCCGGCCCGGTAACACAAGTACGGGCGGCATCACGTCCGTGTCCACGATACAACAGAGTCTCGCTGTTGTGTTATTCTATTGACCCTGACTCATTCCTGTAGGAGTGGCATTTTGAACGACTTCGTCTACAAAAACGGTGTCCTCTTCTGCGAGGACCTGAGGGTGTCTGATATCGCGGCGAAGGTCGGAACGCCTTTCTACCTGTACAGCAAGAATACTTTCACGTCGCACTTCGAGGCCATCGACGAGGCCTTCGGCGAGGTCCCTCACCTTATCTGCTACTCTGTCAAGGCCAACAGCAACGTCGCAATCGTCAAGATGCTCGCGAGCGAAGGAGCGGGCGCCGACGTGGTCTCCGGCGGAGAGCTCTTCAGGGCGCTGAAAGGGGGAGTCGACCCTGGGAAGATCGTATTCGCGGGACTGGGAAAGACGGCTGAGGAGATCGAGTACGGCCTCAAGGAAGGCATACTCATGTTCAACGTGGAATCCAGTCACGAGCTCATGCTGATCAACGACGTCGCGCAGCGAATCGGGATACAGGCGCCGATCGCCCTCCGTGTCAACCCCGACGTCGATCCCCAGACCCATCCGTACATCGCCACCGGGCTCAAGAAGAGCAAGTTCGGCATCCCGCTGAAAGAGGCAATGGCGGAGTACGAGGTGGCCCAGAAGCTGCCGGGGCTGAATCCGATAGGCGTGCACCAGCACATCGGGTCCCAGATCATGGACTCGGGGCCTTTCGAGAACAGCCTGCGAAAGATCGCGAACCTCGCCAAGAGCCTCAAGGTCCTCGGCATGGACATAAAGTACATCAACATAGGCGGCGGCTTCGGGATACAGTACACGGACGAGGACGCCCCCGCCCCGGAGCAGTTCGCCGCCGCCCTGGTGCCCCTCCTGCGCGAGTCCGACTGCACGTTAGTCATGGAAGTCGGACGCATGATAGCGGGCAACGCCGGGATACTCGTGACCCGTGTGCTCTTCAACAAGCAGGGCGAAGAGAGGAAGTTCGTCGTCGTTGACGCCGCGATGAACGACCTCATACGGCCGAGCCTCTACCAGGCGGAGCACCATATAGGCCCGGTTGCCTACCGCGACGGCGCTCCCGAGGAAAAGGTGGACGTGGTCGGACCCATATGCGAGTCCGGCGATTTCCTCGCCCAGGAGAGGACCATCCCCGAGACGCAGCCCGGCGACCTGCTGGCGGTGTTCACGGCGGGCGCGTACGGCTTCGCCATGTCGTCCAACTACAATTCCAGGAAGCGCATCCCCGAGATTCTCGTCTCGGGGAAGAAGGCGTACGTCATCAGGCGCCGCGAGACCAACGAGGATCTCGTGCGAGGCGAAGCCATCCCCCAGGACCTCTAATCGTCACCGGCGCGCCGTCGGACAAGGAGTCGAGGTGTCCCCCAGAAAGACCAGGGTCTCAATCGCGGACATCAAACGCGACATCACCGGCGCCGTGACCGGCGTGCTAGACGAGCACGGGGTCGGCGACCTCATCGGGGCGAAGCCTCGAGAATGCTACATCAAGGTGAACGGGATCGACTTCAAGCCGTACTGCTACACGAGCCTCGAGGTAACGGGTGAGGTCATAGACTACTGCAGGCGGGCCGGAGCCGAGCGGGTCTTTCTAATGGAGAACTCGACCCAGGGCAACTTCACCCGACTGGTGTTCGAGGTCGCGGGGTTTGCCAGGCTCGCCGAAGATCACGGCGCGGAGCCCCTCTACCTCGACGAGGGTCAAGAGAAGAAGGTGCGGTTGCCGCAACTGGGATACGATGTCCACGTTTCCAGGCACGTGAAACACATCATCGACAACAGGGACGCCGTGACGTATATCAACGTGCCGAGGCTCAAGACGCACTCGATGACGGTGATGACTGCGGGGATCAAGAACCAGTACGGTCTCATCGCGCACCGCGACAGGTCCCCCGATCACAACTTCCGCCTGCACAAGAAGCTGGCCGACGTGTACAGCGTCATACAGCCCGACTTCACGCTCGTCGATGGTACCGTCGCCACCATCTACGGTCATTACCCGCCCGAGGCTCTCCACAAGCTGGCCCTCGTGCCGCTGAACATACTCGTGGGCGGGCCGGATACGGTCGCGGTCGATGCGGTCTGCGCGCGCATACTCGGGTACAAGGTCGATGAGGTTAAGCATCTCAAGGAAGCCCGCGACGCGGGTCTCGGCGTCGCCGATTTCAGGAGCATCCAGGTCCTGGGCGAGCCGTTGGAACGGTTCACCAAGCGCTACCCCTACATGCTCTACGACGCTTTTCCGCACGATGTCGAGGTCATACGCGGGAAGGACCGCAACTGCCTGGAGGGCTGCGACGCCAACACGATGGCCTTGCTTCAGGTCTTGTACCTCGATTTCGAGGGGCGCGGTGGATTCACGATTGTCATGGGCAAGGGCTTCGACACGAAGGCCATTGACGCGATAGAGGGGCGCGTACTCGTCGCCGGACCGTGCGCGTGCGAGGAGGTGGCCGATCGTCTCATCGGACGCCTGGGCCGGAAGAACGTCCTGATGACCGGCGAGTGCAATGACCTGGCGTCGACCACGGGGGCGCTGACGAAACTCATGCGCGTCAGTCCGTTGAAAATGGTCCCCATCAACCCCCTCAAGTCCGTCGCCCTTCTGGCCAGGGCCAGGTTGAACAGGACCAAGGCACGTATTCCGCCGTTGATCCCATGAAGGAAGCCCGCGGCGCTGTTACGCACGAAGGCGGCCCTGCCACACCCTGAAGGCCCCCGGGGATTATGCCGGTGGAGCCGTCGCCCCGGGCGCGGAGAAAGGATGTCACATGGCGGAGAAAACCGCGCGCGGTTCGATCTCCAGGCGCGAGCTGGCGCTGCAGGTCGAACGCCGGCTCTCCCGCGCCTTCGGAATCGAGCTACCGCCAGAATCCGAGCGCCGTGACGTCACCCACGAACTCGTGCACGCGGTCCTTTCCCAGAACACGCACAGGAGGAACTACAACCTCGCCTACGACCGCCTGATACGCGAGTTTCCGACCCTGCGCGATTTGGGAGACGCGCCCGAGGCAGCCATCGAGCAGGCGATACGCCCCGGGGGCCTCTCGAAGCAGAAGTCGCGCGCCATCAAGGACATCCTCTCGACCATCGAGCGCGAACGCGGCGATTACTCGCTCGAGTTCGTGAGGGGCATGAGCGTACCCGAGGCGCGCTCGTACCTCACATCGCTCCCGGGCGTAGGCCCCAAGACGGCATCGGTCGTACTGATGTTCGCGGACGGCCGGGGCGTTCTGCCGGTGGACACGCACGTCCTGCGGACCTCGAGAAGGATTGGTATTATCGATGGCAAGACCGGCGCGGAGAAGGCTGAGGTGCAACTGGAGTCATTGATTCCTCCCGCGAAGAGGGCTTCGATGCACCTCAATCTGGTCCACCTAGGCAGGGAAGTATGCCACGCAAGGAATCCGTCCCACGAGATATGCCCGGTGAACATGCTTTGCGAGGCGTACCTCACGGGCACGACCCACTGAGGCCCGCGAGTCGAACCGGCCGCTCTCACCACCGCGAACCGGGCATTTCTTACGATTGCTTCATGGTAGACTTTTTACAGGAGGTCTTCAAAAAGAGTCGTTCTCGTGCCTCCAAGAGGAAAAAATGGCCTGGATTGCCGATGCAATATCCAATAGCCGCTCGTCGATTCTCGATGAGGCGGGCCTCGAGCTGCGCGCCCTGGATCACGCCGCCTTCACCGAGGAAGAACTGCTCGAGGAAGCGTCACGGACCCTCGACATGCTCGTTGAGGCTATCCGCTCGGGAAACGCGGGTCCGCTGCTGGACAGGTGGAAAGCCGTCGGCGCGGCCTGCGCGCGGCGCGGTCTCGCGAGGGATGATGTTCCAGGCACACCCGACCTGCTCAAGCGGGCAATATGGAGCCGGTTGAGCGCAAAGGTCGAAGAACGGAACATCGGACTCATGGGGCTGGTCGACGCGATGATGGGGGTTGAGACGATCCTGGGCGACTGTCGCTTCGAGGCCGCCCGTGGTTTCATGGAAGCCGACGACCTCACATTTCTCGGGTGCGACGAGCGCATCGAGGCTCTGTGCGACCTGGCCGGAATCTCCTCGGCGGAGGGCGAGGACGCCGAAGGGTATGCCGACATGGCCGTCAGGATCGCGGAGATCACGGGGTTTCCCAGGAGCACGATTCTCATCGCGGACGAGGGCGGCCTGCCGGTGCCGGCGGCGTCCACCCACGCGAACGCGATAGAGATGCTCAAATCGGGCGGCCGGGGAGTCCTGTCCGCCCTCGCGGGCGTGGTGGGCGCCAGTCCCACGCCGGTCTTGCTGGAAAACGGAGGGGGACTCACCGGAGTGGACGCCGTCCTGGAGGCGTATAAAACGCCCCGGGCACTGGCCGTTCCCCTGCTGTCGGGAGACAGGCTCCTGGGGGTCTTGCTGCTCGACACGATGCGCGACGGGGAGTTCACGCGCATGCAACTGGACCTGGCGGCCGCCTGCGCGAGCCAGGCCGGTCTCGCGATAGAAAAGGACTCGCTGCTCTCACAGATGGAGAGCCGCCTCAAGCAGATGGCCGCGATAGGGATAGTCGCGCGCAGCCTTACAACGCACCTCGACCCGAAGGAGCAGCTCGATAGCCTGCTGCAGATGGGCACGGCCCTGATGCGCGCCGACAGCGGGGTGTTCATGCTTGCCGAGGAGATGTTCGGGGAGCTTAGAGAGGAAGCCTCGGACGGGGAAGTCTCTTGGGCTTCGAGCGAAGAATTCAAGAGCATCGCGCGCCGCGCTTTTGACGGCGCCGCCATTGTCCCGTGGCACCGGCCTGACGACGAGGGTGGATCAGCGGGGCTGCCGGGGCCGGTGGAAGCAAGCCTGACGGCACCGCTGATGGTGCGCGACAAGGCGATTGGCATTGTATGCGTCGGATCCAGCAGGCGAGGCGAGCGCTACGATAACAGTGACATGGAGTTGTTCGGCAATTTCGCCGCGCAGGCGGCCGTCTCCCTCGAAAATACCAGGCTGTACGAGCGCCTTCAGGATACTTATCTCGGCGCGATCGGCTCGCTGGCCGCGGCTATCGAGGCAAGGGACCCTTACACTGTAGGCCACTCTGCCAGGGTGACCCAGTACGCGGTCGCGATTGCCGAGTCAATGAGCCTGCCGGCGGATCAAGTCGAGGATATCCGGCTGGCGGGCCTGCTTCACGATCTTGGCAAGATAGGGGTGCCGGACAGCATACTCAACAAGGCGGGACGCCTCAGCGAGGAGGAGTACTCGGCGATCAAGATGCACCCGGCGCTCAGCATGCGCATAATCGAGCCGCTGCCGCACCTGGGCAATATAATCCCCATCATCTACCACCACCACGAGCGCTACGACGGTAACGGGTACATGGACGGGAAAGCCGGGGATAACATCCCCCTGGGAGCGAGGATAATCGCGGTGGCGGACTCCTACGAGGCGATGACCTCGGACAGGCCCTACAGGAAGGCGCTCTCCCGCGAGGAAGCCGTGGCCGAGCTCACCAGGAACGCCGGTTCACAGTTCGACCCGGAGGTGGTCACCCACTTCCTGGGCCTCCTGGAAAAAACCGCCCCTTCCTGACTCTGCTCGTCCAGGAATCATACTTGCCCTGCCCACAGGTTTTTTCGAGGACCCGACTTAACAAATTAGACCTGACCCCCAAAAGTTAAGCTCTTTCCTTATAATTCAGAGGCAGGGATCCGCCCGGCTTCCCGAGACCGGCCGTGGCCGGGCGGTAACGAAGGACCCGGCGGATACGCCGGAATTGCAGCAAACGGGGTGGTTCTGTTGAAGCTTGCGATAAGCGGAAAGGGAGGCGTCGGCAAGAGCACGCTGGCGGGCGGCCTGGCCAGGAGCTTCGCCGACGAAGGGAGAAAGGTCCTTGCGATTGACGCCGACCCGGACGCGAACCTGGCTGTCTCCATCGGGATCTCGCCGGAGACCGCGATGGATATCGTTCCGCTCTCCGAGATGAAAGACGTGGTCGAGGAGCGCACCGGCGCGAAGCTGGGCACGTACGGCCAGATGTTCAAGATGAACCCGAGGGTCGATGACCTTCCCGACCGGATATGCCTCACGCACGAGGGCGTGAGGCTTCTCGCGATGGGAACGGTCAAGGAGGGCGGAGGCGGCTGCGTGTGCCCGGAGTCGGTCCTCCTCAAGGCGCTGATGCGGCACATACTCCTGGAGCGCGACGATGTCGTCATCATGGACATGGAGGCGGGGATCGAACACCTCGGCCGCGGCACCTCGGAGAGCGTGGATGCCATAGTCATCGTCGCCGAACCGGGTTTGAGAAGCGTACAGACCGCCTACGCCACTGCGAGGCTCGCTCGGCAGCTCGGAATTCAGAAGCTGTTCGTCGTCTTCAACAAGGTGGTAGATGACACCGAGGTCGAACAGCTCAAGGACGGCCTCGGGGAAATCGAGCCGATAGGCGTGATCCACTTCAGTGAAAAGGTGCGCAAGTCCGACCTCCAGGGCGAGTCGGCGTACGATGTCGACGAGGCGTTCGTCGGCGAAATCGAACGGATAAAGGACAGGCTCAAGCGGGAGCTGGAAGGGAAGGGTTGAGTTGGGGGCTTTCGAGATACGCGAGAAGGAGCAGTACGCGAGCGACGTCTTCCGGGTTTCCGTCCATGCTCCACTGGTGCCGCCGGCCGCGCGGGCCGGACAGTTCGTCATCATCAGGGTGGATGAGGAGGGGGAGAGGATCCCCCTGACGCTCATGGACTTCGACCTTGAAGAAGGCACCGTGGAGATAGCTTTCCAGGTGGTCGGGACGACCACCGACAAGCTCTCCCTGCTGGAGGTGGGAGACTGCCTCAGGGACGTCGTCGGCCCCCTGGGCCGCCCGACGGAGGTCGAAGGCCTCGGTCGCGTCGCCTGCGTGGGAGGTGGAGTCGGGATTGCAGCGCTCTATCCCATCGCCCGGGCATGCGTGGCGGCGGGCAACGACGTCCTCGTCCTGCTCGGGTCCAGGGACCGCGAGCACCTCATACTCCACGACCGGATGCGGGCGCTCGACGCGCGCGTGGAGGTGGCGACGGACGACGGCTCGGTGGGGATAAAGGGCTTCGTAACCGAGCTTGTCCTCCAGGCCATCAAGGAATGGAGCCCCGAGAGGGTCATCGCCGTCGGCCCGGTTCCCATGATGAGGGCGGTTTCGATGCTTACGAAGGAGCACGGGGTTCCCACGATCGTGAGCCTCAACGCCATCATGCTCGACGGCACCGGAATGTGCGGGACGTGCCGCTGCGAGGTCGGCGGCGAGACGAAGTTTTCCTGCGTCGACGGCCCCGAGTTCGACGGCCACCTGGTCGACTTCGAGCTGCTCACCAGCAGGCTCGGGGCTTACAAGGCTCAGGAAATCGAGTCGCGGAAGAGGTTCCAGGAAAAGGGTCGTTACCGGGCGCCCCGCTGCGGGGAGGACGGATGAGTCTCAAGGACGAGGACCTCCTCGGCGCCAGGGTTCGCTTCGCGCCCAGCCCGACCGGAAAGCTGCACCTCGGTTCCGGCAGGACAGCGTTGTTCAACTGGCTCGTCGCCCGCGGATCGGGCGGCGCGTTCGTGCTGCGCCTGGAGGATACGGACAAAGAACGCTCCTCGCCGGAGTTCGAGCACGACATCATGGACTCGATGCGGTGGATGGGGCTCGAGTGGGACGAGGGGCCGGACATAGGAGGACCTCACGGCCCCTACAGGCAGAGCGAACGGATGGAGATCTACCGGGAGCACGGCGAGCGCCTGCTGGCCGAAGGCAAGGCCTACAAGTGCTGGTGCACCGCCGGCGAGTTGGAGGAGCGCAGGAAGGCCGTGATCAAGAGCGGAAAGACGTGGCGCTACGACAGGCGTTGCCTCCTGATGAGCGACGGGGAGAAGCAGCGCCTGGAGGACTTGGAGGAGCCTTTCGCGGTGAGGTTCCGCGTTCCCGAGGGCAAGGTCGCCGTCGACGACATGCTCCGGGGCGAGGTCACGGTCGACGCTTCCGAGATCGACGACTTCATAATCATGAGGTCGGACGGAACGGCCGGCTTCCACCTGGCCGTGGTCGTGGACGACCTCACCATGGAGATAACGCACGTGATCAGGGGCGACGACCACCTCACCAACGCCGTACGCCACGTCCTCCTTTTCGAGGCGCTGGGCGAGAGGACCCCGCGGTTTCTCCATCACTCTCTGCTGTTCGGGCCCGACGGCACGAAGCTGTCGAAGCGTCACGGCTCGACCTCGGTCTCGGACTACCGTGAGCAGGGTTACCTGCCCGAGGCGCTGATGAACTACCTCGCGCTGCTCTCCTGGTCGCCCGGGGCCGGGGACGAACGCGAGATATTCACCCCCGCCGAACTGGTCGAGGAGTTCAGCATCAAGGGAGTGTCGGCAAGCAAGGCGATATTTGACTTCGACAAGCTGAACTGGATTGACCGGCAGCATATAAAGGGGCGGTCCGACACCGAGCTGGCCGGCCTCCTCAAGCCGTTCCTGGCAGAAACGGGGCGGACGGAGTTGCTCGCTCTACCGGAGGACAGGCTCGAAATAGCGGTGGGCGCGGTGCG